>JAZNGK010000071.1:0-7037 GCA_045576395.1 Faecousia sp.
CTTTTAGGCTGACAGAGCGATTAAATACCAAATGCTCAGCAGAGGAGTCCTTGGAATCGGGGCAGAAATAGCCCAAACGCATAAATTGGTAGGACGCAGGTGCCTTGGCATTCTTTAAGCTTGCCTCGACCTTACAGCCGGTAAGCACTTCCAAAGAGTTGGGATTCAAGCAGGACAAAAAGTCCTTGCCGGAGGCATCGGGGTCAGCATCGTCAAAGAGGTTTGCGTATTGCCGAACCTCTGCTTCGCAGCAGGTTTGTGCATCCACCCAATGAATGGTAGCACCCTTAATCTTCCGTCCGTCGGCAGGGTCGCCACCCTTGGAATTGGGGTCATAGGTGGCAAGCACCTCGGTGATGTTGCCGTTTTCGTCGGTTACACAGCCGGTGCATTGAATCACATATGCACCCTTTAACCGACATTCCGGCCCGTTGGGATATAACCGCTTGTATTTAGGCACAGGCTCGGCAAGGAAATCATCTGCCTCAATCCACAGATTACGCGAGAAGCTGACCTTGCGCGTGCCGTCCTCGGGCTTGTTGGGGTTGTTTTCAATTTCAAATTCCTCGGATTGTTCTTCGGGGTAATTGGTAATGGTCAGCTTAACAGGCTTCAAAACAGCCATCACCCGTTGCGCGGTTTCGTTCAAATCCTCACGCAGACAGTACTCCAAGAAGGCATATTCAATGGTGTTGGGGGACTTTGCCACGCCCACGCGGTCGCAGAAATTGCGAATGGCCTTAGGCGTATAACCCCGACGACGCAGACCGCACAGGGTAGGCATACGGGGGTCATCCCAGCCGGAAACGCGCCCTTCCTCCACAAGCTGACGGAGCTTCCGCTTGCTCAGCACCGTATGGTCAATACCGAGCCGCGCAAATTCGATTTGGCGGGGGTGGTGGGGTACGGAAACGTTTTCCACGACCCAATTGTAAAGCGGTCTGTGGTTTTCAAATTCCAAAGAACACAGGGAGTGGGTGATACCTTCCAATGCGTCCTGAATAGGGTGCGCAAAATCGTACATGGGATAGATACACCACTTGTCGCCTTGGCGGTGATGGTGCATATGGCGAATCCGATAAATGACAGGGTCGCGCATATTGAAATTGCCGGAGGCAAGGTCAATTTTCGCACGGAGCGTGTAGCGGTTATCTTCAAACTCACCTGCACGCATACGGGCAAACAAATCCAAGCTCTCCGCTATGGGTCTGTCCCGATAGGGGGAGGTGGCAGGTGTGTTCAAATCACCGCGGTTTTCCTTAAATTCGTCGGGTGTCAGCTCACATACATAGGCCAAGCCCTTTTGAATCAGCTCTACGGCATATTCGTAGTCTTTTTCAAAGTAGTCCGAGCCGAAATAGAATCTGTCGCCCCAATCAAAGCCAAGCCAATGAATATCCTCTTTGATAGCCTCAACAAACTCCACATCCTCTTTGGTGGGGTTGGTGTCGTCCATACGCAGATTGCACAGACCGCCATACTTTTCGGCAGTACCGAAATCGATAATCAAAGCTTTACAATGTCCAATATGCAGATAGCCGTTCGGCTCAGGCGGAAAACGGGTATGCACAGTCTTTCCTGCATAGCGACCGCCCTCTGCAATATCCTCATCAATAAATGCGTGGATGAAATTCTTGCTCTCGGTGATTTCAGCCATCGTAAGCATCCTCTCTTTTGGTAAAATTCTGAAATATTATAACCGATTATCACCGTTTTTGCAACTGTAAACCGCAAAGAAACTGCATTTTTACGCAAATGTTTTTTGCAAGATAATGAAATTGTAAAATAAACGAAAACAAATTCATAATTTTTAGAAATTATAGTTGTCAATTCGCTTGTCTTATATTAAAATAGAATGGAATAGGAAGGAGTGGTTGGTTTGTCTGAAATGAAATATAAACGGATTTTGTTGAAAATCAGCGGTGAGGCATTGGCAGGCGAGAAGCACAGAGGCTTGGATTTTGAAATTGTCAATTCCGTGTGCCGTGTGATTCGCAAATGTGTGGACTGTGGCGTGCAGATAGGTTTGGTTATCGGTGGCGGTAATTTTTGGCGTGGCGTGAAGGACGGCGCAGATAAGATGCAACGCTCCCACGGTGATGCCATGGGTATGCTGGCAACGGTGATGAATGCCATCGCGGTGGCGGATGCATTGGAAAAACACGGTGTGGACGCACGGGTGCTGAGCGCTGTGGAAATGAACAAATTCTGCGAGTATTTTACCCGCGATACCGCTGACCGTTACTTAAACGAGGGCAAAGTGGTTATTTTCTCTGCAGGAACGGGCAATCCCTATTTCTCCACCGATACGGGCGCTGTGCTCCGCGGTGTCGAGATTGAGGCGGATGCGATTTTGATGGCGAAGAATGTGGACGGTATCTACTCCGCTGACCCCAATACAGACCCCACAGCTGTAAAGTTCGACACCTTAACCTATGATGAGGTGCTTGCCCGTCATCTCAAGGCAACCGACACCACAGCCATGACGCTGGCGATGGATAATCATATGACACTGATTTGCTTTGCATTAAAAGACCCTGAAAATATCATCCGCGTGGTTCAAGGTGAGCCTATCGGAACAATCGTTAAGGAGGACTAAATTATGAGCGTAGATTTTGCAGAATTCAGTAAGAAAATGGATAAAACATTGGTGCACCTGGCAGAGGAGTTTGATGCTGTTCGTGCAGGTCGCGCCAATCCGAAGGTTCTTGACCGCATTACTGTGGAATATTATGGACAGGAAACACCTTTGAATGGTGTGGCAACTATCTCCTCTCCCGATGCCCGTACCTTGGTGATACAGCCTTGGGATGCACCGCTTTTGAAGGAAATACAAAAGGCAATTTTGTCCAGCGAGCTGGGCATTAACCCTCAAAATGACGGCAAGGTTATTCGTCTGATTTTTCCCCAATTGACGGAAGAGCGCCGTAAGGAGCTGACCAAGCAGGTGAAGAAGTACGCAGAGGACGCAAAGGTGGCAATGCGTAACGTTCGTCGCGACGGTATGGACTATGTGAAAAAGCTGAAAAAGGATTCCCAAATTACAGAGGACGAACAAAAGAAGGCTGAAAAAGACCTGCAGGATATGCTGGATAAGTTCACCAAGAAGGTGGACGAGGCCACTGCGATGAAAGAAAAGGAATTGATGGCAATTTAAGAATTGGGGGTGCTTGCACCCCCAATCACTACTATTTTGGAAAGGAGTCAGTGATGACACCTTCTGTAAACGAGAATAAACTGCCTGTCCCACGGCATATTGCTATTATTATGGACGGGAATGGCCGTTGGGCAAAAAATAGGGGGTTACCCCGAACGGCAGGTCATGCCGCAGGTGCGGAGGCGTTCCGTCGAATCGCCAATTACTGCCGTAGCATAGGCGTTTCGTATTTGACGGTTTATGCGTTTTCGACCGAGAATTGGAAACGCTCGGCAGACGAGATAAACGGCATTATGCGCCTGCTGGGGAGTTATTTGAAAGAAGCCTTGCGCGATATGGAGAAAAATCGTGTGCGCTTTTGTTTCTTTGGCGATTTGACACGCCTAAGCCCTCGGCTCCAAAAGCTGTGTAACGATGCCCAAAATCAGTCGAAGGACTATGATGTGCAGGTGAATTTCTGCCTCAATTACGGTGGGCGCGATGAGCTTGTCAGAGCTACCAAATTGTTTGCGCAGGATGTGGCTGACGGCAAGTATCAGCCGGAGGATATGACCGAGGAGCTGTTGGCAAAATACCTGTATTCAGCGGATATTCCCGACCCCGAGCTGATTATCCGTCCGTCAGGGGAGATGCGTACGAGTAATTTTCTGCTGTGGCAGTCTGCCTATTCGGAGTATGTGTTCTTAAATGTGCTGTGGCCGGATTTCGGCCCCGATGATTTGAATGAAGCGATTGCGGAATACCATAAGCGCAACCGCCGATTTGGAGGTGCTTAAACCATGAAAAAACGGATACTTGCCGCCGCGGTGCTCCTGCCGCTGTTGCTGGCGGTGGTGTTGCTGCTACCGAAGCTATGCACCGCTGTTTTGTTTGGTGTGATGTCTGCCATCGGGGCGCGTGAGCTGTTGCATGGCACAGGCTTGGTACAGCAGTCCAGATTGGTCATTTACGCGATGGTTATGGCGTTTTTTGTATCCCTGTGGAGTAGTATGGGCGCAGTTTACCCATTGGTTTTGTTGGGTATATTAACCTTGTTCTGTGTCTTATTCGGTGAGCTTTTGCTTGCTCACCAATCGCTTTCATTTGAAAAAATCGCAATCACCTTGTTTGCCGCAGGTGTGATTCCGTATCTGCTTAGCGCTGTTGTGCGCCTGCACAATCAGACCTATGGGCGCGTGCTGATTCTACTGCCCTTTGTGATTGCGTTTCTGTCGGATACGGGGGCGTATTTTGCAGGTCGAGCCTTTGGCAGACATAAGCTTGCCCCTGTGATTAGCCCCAATAAAACCGTTGAGGGTCTGTTTGGCGGTATGCTGGGTGCGGTTATCGGTGTGGCAATTTATTGCGTGGTAATGGATAAAATTCTGCACTTGCCGGTTCACTACCTCTATGTACCCGTTTACGGCATTTTGGGCTCTTTGGGTGCCGTGTTTGGCGATTTGAGCTTCTCTGCCATAAAACGGCAAACAGGCATAAAAGATTACGGCAATTTAATCCCCGGCCATGGCGGTGTTTTGGATAGATTCGACTCGATGATAGTGGTGGCGCCTTTCGTAGAATTACTTATGCTGTATATACCGATGGTGGTGATATAAATGGTAAAGTGTGTGAGTATCCTTGGGTCTACCGGCTCAATCGGCAGGCAGACTTTGGATATTGTTGACAACTTAAATATTCCTGTGGCGGCACTGACTGCCGGCACGAATGTAGCACGCATGGCAGACCAATGCCGGAAATATCGTCCCCAATTGGCGGTTATGGCAACAAAGGAAGCCGCCGACGAATTGGCAGAACGACTCTCCGATTTGCCTGTACGGATTCTTTGGGGCGAAGAGGGCTTGCTTGCGGCTGCAACCATGGATGAAGCCGATTGCGTGATTACCGCGGTGGTGGGCATGGTTGGCTTAAAGCCTACATTAGCGGCAATTGGCGCAGGTAAGCGAATTGGCCTTGCCAATAAGGAAACCTTGGTCTGTGCAGGCGAGCTTGTTATGGCGGAGGCGAAGCGGTGCAAAGCGGAAATTATCCCTGTGGATTCGGAACATTCTGCCATTTTTCAATGCCTAATGGGTAGCCATAGCAAGGACGAAATCAAGCGGATTATCCTAACCTGCTCAGGCGGCCCGTTTTACGGTATGGACAAAGCGCAGTTAAAAGCCGTTACCAAAGCGGATGCTCTGCGCCATCCCAATTGGAAGATGGGTCCCAAAATCACCGTTGACTGTGCGACCCTTATGAATAAGGGCTTGGAAGTGATTGAAGCCATGCGCTTGTATGACCTGCCTTTGGAGAAGGTGGATGTTTTGGTGCATCGTCAAAGTATCGTACATTCCATGGTGGAGTTTACTGATGGCGCGGTTATGGCACAGCTGGGTAGCCCCGATATGCGCTTGCCCATTCAGCTTGCGATGACCTACCCCGAACGAAGCGCCTGCCCTGTGGACGCGCTGGATTTGTTGCGTTGCGGCAGTCTGACCTTTGCACAGCCGGATATGGAGGCGTGTCCTTGCCTTGCATTGGCGCGAAAATGCGCACAAAAAGGCGGTACAGCCTGTCCTGCTATGAACGGCGCCAACGAAGAGGCAGTGGCGCTGTACCTAAATGACGAAATCAGCTTTTACGATATCTACACCTTGGTAGAAAAGGCGGTGGATAGCGTTCCTTTTATCCCCAATCCCACGCTCACGCAAATTTTGGAAGCGGATACACTTGCGCGTGCGCAAGTGCGTCGGGCAATCAGAAAATAAGCGAGGACTTTTATGACCATTCTATTTGCGATTTTACTGTTTAGCATCTTGATTTTTGTCCATGAATTGGGCCATTTTTTGGCGGCAAAGGCATCGAAGGTACGGGTGAATGAATTTTCCATGTTTATGGGCCCTGCCATTTTCAAAAAGCAGGTGGGCGATACCCTGTACGCCCTGCGTTGCATTCCCATTGGCGGCTATTGTGCCATGGAGGGTGAAAATGAGGATACCGATGACCCCCATTCCTTCCAAAAGGCGGCTTGGTGGAAACGGCTGATAATCCTGGTAGCAGGCTCGTTTATGAATTTGGTAACCGGTTTTTTGATTTTGGCAATCGTCTTTGCGCCTGCAAAGCAGTTTGTCGTGCCCGTTATTGAGACTGCGGAAACGGGCTGTACGGTCGTTCGTGAGGATGGCCTGCATATCGGTGATGAGATTATTGAAATGGACGGAGAAAAAATCTATGTGCAATCGGATTTCTCCGTAATTTTGCAGTTAAATCCCGGAGATACGCATGATATTGTGGTAAAAAGAGACGGGCAAAAGCTGACTTTTGAAGATTATACTATGGAAAAGCACCTGTTTCCCAATGAGGAAACTGCGCGTTACGGCTTCTCTTTTAAGGTGATAGACGCAACTGCGAGTGATAAACTGCAATATGTTTGGCGCTCCGGCTTAAATGTGGTGCGTAGTGTGCGACTGAGCCTGCAAATGATGCTATCCGGTCAAGCAGGACTAAAGGAAATGACAGGCCCTGTGGGCATTGTGCAGATGATGTCAGACACCGCGGCGGCATCGCCGACAGCGCTGGATGCATTGTTAAATATGTTGTATTTCGGCGGCTTTATCGCCATCAATCTGGCTGTGATGAATATGCTACCCATTCCTGCCTTAGACGGTGGACGGGTGGTTGGATTACTGCTCACCTGTGCGATTGAGGGCATTACCCATAAGAAATTAAACGCCAAATATGAGGGTTATATCCACGGTGCAGGTATGGTACTATTGCTTGCATTGATGGGACTGATATTATTTAAGGACATTTTTACCATATTTAAGGGGTAACACAATGACTAGACAGATAAAAGTGGGCGGTGTGCCTATCGGTGGCGGTGCGCCTGTGGCGAGTCAGT
>JAZNGK010000072.1:0-8595 GCA_045576395.1 Faecousia sp.
TCGCCCTTAGTATAGAAGCGCTGATTTTCAGCATCTACACGAACGACCCGGTGGGTACCAACCACCAAATCTTCATTCACAAGAAAGGTGATAACATCGCCCTCTTTGATGGTGGCAGGGTCAACATCTTTTACATAGATAAGGTCGCCTACGCCGTATTCCGGCTCCATACTAGGGGAAATGACGTTAAAGCACTCATATCCTAATAGCCGTGAGCCCATAAGGAACACGGCGCAAAGTACCATCAGCACCACAAGTGCCGTGGATACGATATTCCATATTTTCTTTAATGTATTCCTCATAACATTAACGCTCCTTCATTGTCTTCCGGCAATCAAAAGGCACAAGTTTTTGCTTATACCCTTTGATTGCCGCCTATCCCCCGAAGGGGATAGGTCGGCTTAGAATCAATTGTAAGATCAATCCCAGATCCAGTCTTCTGCTGTCATAGTGGTGTTATTCACCTTATTGTCTTTACTGCTAAAGTCAACGCCATTATTGTGGGTAAGGTTGTTGTAGTAAAACAGTTCCTTATCCGCAGCGCAACCGTGGAATTCAATTTTTCCTATCTTGCTTGTTACAGTACAATTTTCAACATACATGTATGCGCCGGCTGCGGCATAATGGCCGTTCACATAGAAAGGAGAGGCATTATTGCCATCTGTAATCGTAAGATCGTAGCATTTAACCATAGACATACGAATGGATTGGATCGCCGCGTTGTCATCGGTCAATGTCATACCGAAGTTACTTTTATAGGTATTGCCTTCTGTAGCATCCAAATAAAGATTGCTGATCGTTACCTTAATGTGCTCAGCGAGCGTTTCTGCTCCGGATACATTAAATAAATGGCGATTTGACGGTTTGCTTGTTGTTGTAGAGTGTGCGGCGATTTTCTTAATTCTGATCTCTTCCGCATTACCAAGACCTTCTACATCCATATCGGTAGAAATGGTGAGCGTTGTTGCTTCTGAATAATCTCCCGGGAGCAAATAAACTGTGTTTGCACTAAGCTTGAATGAGCGGCTATCTTTTATAAAAGCCTTGAAAAGATTTCCGCTTACATTTCGCTCAATATCATAGTTCCCATTTATAGCGGTGTAATTTTCGGCATCATCGGCAGCAACAATAAGAGTATCCTCGCGGTTGGCTACCACAAACAAGGTCTCGCCGTCTTTTTCATAGTTGATTGCTATGTATTCGGAGTTCTCATCATCAAGAGTTGCATCAAAGGCTACAGGGTTAATAGTAAAATAACCTCCGGTTATTGTTTTTCCTTCTGCGGTGGGATTTTCTGCCACTTCGACATATCTCACTTCAAAGGGACTGAAGGAATTGGTATAGAAGGTAACGATGCCGGTAAATGCATCATACTCCCACTCATCCAAAGGAATTACCTTGCCATTATGGGTGATTTCTTTAATATCAATAAATTGGGGGAGCTTAAGGCTTACCTGATACTCAAATGCAGGATCCACCTTTTCGCCGTTGAGCTCTGCCGCAAAATCAACCGCATAGGTGTATTCACCGTTTTCCTCGGTCAGGTTTTCATAAGTAACAACCTTCGAATAGCTTCCTTCGTATGCTTCTGCCGGAACGACAATTTGCACATTGGTTTCGTCGTAGGGCAGGGTCAATGTCTCGTTTAACGCCTTTTTGCCGGAAACCACAAGCGGATACTCCGCATTTACATCATACTGATCATCAAAGCTATCGTTCTCATAAGTATCCTGCGTTGCAATCAGCTGAACAGAAAAATCCGTACCGATCGATTGATCCTGATACTTGTTTCCTGCAGATTCTTGCATTTTCAGAGCAATGGTCACCATATGGCTCTCGCCGGCGGGCAGCTCGCCTGCAGCCGAAGTATCCATATCGACGAGCACCTTATCCAAAGTGCCGAGAACGGATGCCGCAGCAAGATCCGAACGGTTTGCCACCTGAACAGCAGGATCAGCATAATAAACATCGATCACCTCTGCCAAATCTTCGACCAGACCATTTGCAACAATTCTGATCTGATACTTTAAGGCGAGCGTTCCTTCGTTGGCGATCTTAATATGACGAACCTGAGCAAAGCCGGGTTCCCATTTATCATAGTCGAAGATCGCCCCTTTAGAAGCGTCAGCCCATGCTGCAGAATCGGGGGATTCCTTACCGTCTGCCCATTCCATCGTCACATCCAGCGTACCGGATTTGATGATGTTACCTGCGGAGGTAACGCTGTCAGTAAACCAAGCGAATGTGCTGCCTACAAGCATAGAAACGCACATCAGCAAGGACAAGGCGCTTAACAGCAGAGCGCGCTTGGTAGACTTACGCTTTGTCATTTTCAATGACCTCCTGTAATAATTTTGCCATTCAGCAATCAAAAGGCACAAAGGCTTTCTTTATGCCCTTTGATTGCCGCCCATCGGAGAGCGATGGGCGACCGCGGTAACACGAGGTAAAATGAAGAAGCCAAGACAAAACACATTCTGTTACCACGCTCACCACAGAGAAAATCTCTGTTGCAAGTAAACTGATATTTACAAAAATCCGGGATAACCGCAATTTTATCGGGAAGGTTTCATAATTTACTCGATTTCTGCACCCGACGCAGTATCGGATACAGCTTCTTCGATTGTGGCAGCTACGGCAACAGGCTGCTGACTGCCTTCCAACTGTGCTTTGAGAGCCTTGAGCTCTTCCAGCATTTTTGCGTTCTCGGCTTTTTCTGCCTCGATCTTATCTCTTTCAGCCTGCATTTCTTCCATCTGCTCTTTTCTGTATCTACGGAACAGATTAAAGAATTTCGCGCCTTCATAAAGGATAATCAGCATAAAGGGAATGAAGATACAAACGAAATAACCGGGCGTGGTCTTTAAGAAATTGAAGAAGGTACCAAGACCGGGAACATGGCTTTGATATTGACCGAGCACATAAGGATATGTAACGATGGTTTCATCGTCCATGTCGGTTGTAGTACCGTATGTAATAAATCCGGGGTTGCCCTCGGCATCGGTTGTCAGCTTACGGATTTTATGGGTGATGGTTTCGCCGAAGCTGTCGGTATCCTGCGACATAAAGGTGATAATATCGCCCTCTTTCAAAGTAGAGGGGTCAACCTCTTTGACGAGAATCAAGGAGCCTGCGTTAAAGTCGGTGGCTGCCATAGAATCCGTATTGACGATATACATCTTAAAACCGAACAAATCTCTGTCATTGCGGTTAAAGGTTGTAACAGAAATGACCGTGAAGATCATCATAGACACCGCAAGCAGTACAATCAGCCACACGATTGTCGTTTTAATTATGGTAAATACCCTTTTCATATCAAGAAACACACCCCTCATTCTTCCTGAAATACTGCTCAACTGAACGGTATATAACACGGAACACGTGCTCAGAATAATCGTCGCTATTTGGCATTTCGTCATTATGCACTTTCACGACAAAGTCAAGCATTACATTTAATATGTGGTTAAGTATCATCCACACATCCGCCTCATCACGGAACGCATCTTTAAATTTCTCAACAAGCGGTATGTAGCGGTGCTTATGATTGACAGCCGAATACTTTTTGAAATACGGCGAATAGTAGTACCGAACAAAGGCGAGGCAATGCGCCCGATTGTCGAGCATAAATTTCCAAACCGCAGAGAAGAAAGCCCTACAACGCAGTTCATAGTCCAATTCCTGCATATACATTACAGGAACATGCTGCATCGCTTTGGTAACAAGTTCTTCATCAAGTGATGCAAATGCCTCAGCAAACATATCCTCTTTGCCCTCAAAGCAACGGTAAATATATGCCTCGTTTATATTTGTTACAGTTCCTATTTGCTTGGTGGTCGCTTTGTCGAGTCCGTCTCTGGCAATAACTTGGATTGTACCGTCAATCAGGCGGCGACGGGTTTCATCCTGTTTCATTTCTTGTTTCTCCTTCCACACTGTAAATGTTTGCTACAGTTTTCGGCTAAATAATGCAAACGCCAAGCGTTTGCGCTAGGATCTACAGACAGAAATAAAACGGATGGTTAAATTACACTTCGCGGGTTTTAAACCTGTCTGCTGACATACGGCTATAAGTAGAGATGCTTCTTCATAAAGCCTACGCCACGCATCAGGTTAATCGGTAATTGGCACAGGCTCTGATGGCGCAGGCTCAGGCGATATGTTCACGATGCTTACCGTGCTACATCGTTTGCATTTTATCGGCAGATCCTTGATCTGTGTAGTTGGAAGCAACCACAGCACCGTGTGTTTGCCACATGCCGGACATAAGAATCTTTGATGGTTTTCTTTGCCGGGCTGTATATTATTTTGCAATTCTTTCTCACCTCATTTTTGCGACTCCAACTCACCATAATAAAGCAAAAAAAAGCCTGCGCCACGAATCGCATTAAGCGATACAAGGCACAGGCTCTAAGGCGCAGGCACAACATATACACGTTTTTGCATTGGATGAATTGTATTTGTGCAGATTGATCCTCTTGCGTTAAAGGTCTCTTTTCCGGTCCGAGGTTTATTATCACATAATTCGCATTATGTGGTGCATTATTTCAATCTACATAATTGATTTGCTTTATTATACACGGATGATAAAGTGAAATCAAGTTCTAAATCGTAAAAAAACCTGGAGATTTCAAGCTTTTTCTTGTGCATTTATTATAGCAGGCAGTACAATTACGCCCTCTATATAACCATTTTTTGTATATTGGTTAGAGGGCGTGTTTGTGCTGCTCATCATTTTGTTGTAAGAAAACAGGTGCAATGATGGCGCTGTAAGAAATCATATAATTTATAACATAATGCGAATTATGTGGTTTTCTTTTTTCTATACGACAAGTCCCAGACGTTCGATTTTGCGACGGTGCTCAAAACCGGTGGTCATGATATAGATTCGTGTGGTGTTGATAGAGCTGTGCCCTAGAATATCTGCCAGCTTGGCGATGTCCTTCTCAATGCTATAGAATGTCCGGGCGAACAGCTTGCGCAGGTTGTGAGGAAAGACCTTAGAAGCCTTGACACCTGCATTTTCACACAGCTTTTTCATCGCTGCCCAAATATTGCTCCGATTCAGCGGTTTGCCTGTCCGAGTAACAAAAATGGCTCCGGTGGTGATGCCATGCCGCTTAGCGTAATTTAATAAAAGGTTTTTCAGTTTGCCCGGAACGAGGATCGTCCGGGTCTTATTTTTGCAATCCACAGTTACTTCGCCGCATCGTACCGCCTCTACTGTGAAATACTGCAATTCAGAAACGCGGATACCCGTTCCGCAAATGGTCTGGAGTACCAGATTTAGCTGTTCGTTCTTTTTAGATGTCTGTAAAAGCCGCAGATATTCCGCTTTCGTTAGCTCCTTATCTTCAGCACAGTAGGTCTGTCGCTGCATTCGGATGTTCTTTACCTTGCAGTTGGACAGTCCCAGAAACTCCAGCAGGCAGTTTACACTTGCCAGCATAGAGTTAATGGATCGTACAGCGTACCCTTGCTCCACCAAATACTTTTTCCAATCTACCACAAGCTCCTTTGAAATTTCATTGCAGCTTGTATATTTGCAAAACACCCGAACATCTCGCAAATATTTTTCTTGTGTTGCCGCACTCTTTTCCTCACAACGGAGATAATTGCCAAATTCACAGATTGCATCGTTTGTTAAAATCATATAGTTGCCTCCATTAGGTGATAATTATATTGTACCCTAAATTCAGCAAATAAGATGCTCTCGCATTATTTTTAATAGAATATGGGTTGGTTTTGTACATTACTAATTGTGAGCAGTAACCTCCACCACCGCGGTGGGACGATTGGCGCTCACGCGTGTGATACCGTCGGGCGCACCCAAACGGGTTGCGCTTGTATAAATGTGCGCACGGCTATCCTCACCGCACAGCACAGCGCGCTTGGAAAACACTGCAACACCATGCAAGGTTACGGGTCTGCCTGCACCCACCACCGCATCTGCCAAAATGCGATAATAGAAGGTAGCGTCCACGCAGTAGTGATTCCGGTCAAAGGCTACCGGCTCCACATCAATATAAGTATACAGCAATTCCGCGCACCGAACCTTTGCACCGGCGCAATCATCGAGAATGTTTTGAGATGTGGCGGTAAGGAAAACACGCAGGTCTTCAATGCAATCCTTATCCCGACAGCTATCGGTAATTTTTCTGGTGTGAATAGAAAGCGCCTCCTGCAAATCTTCGATATTGCATTGCACACTTCCCGGACAACGGTTACTCATTATAATACCTCCCGATAAAATTTTGGGAATAAGCCAACGCTTATGGGACAGTTTATGCACCCAAAAGACCACAGGTGCAAAAGAAAATCTTACCAATATATTTTGTGTTTTCCTCTTGCAAAAAACACAATATGTTGTATAATAGGGATTATATACGAAAAAAGTCGAAGGAGTGTTTGAAATGAAAATTATCAAGCGTAACGGTGCTGAAGTGATTTTTGACGCAAGCAAAATCGAAACCGCCATCACCAAAGCCAACAACGCAGTAGAAGAAGGCAGTCGCATGACGCCTTTGCAGATTAAGCGGATTACCGAGCATGTGCAAATCAGCTGTGAGGAGCTTGGTCGCAGTCCCTCTGTGGAAGAAATTCAAGACTTGGTCGAAAAGGCAATTATGGCGCACGGTGCTTACGAGGTCGCCAAATGCTACATCACCTACCGCTACACCAGAAGTCTGCTCCGCCAATCCAACACCACCGACGACCGTATTCTAACCTTAATTGAATGTAACAACGAAGAAGTGAAGCAGGAAAACGCCAACAAAAATCCCACCATCAACGCGGTACAACGGGACTATATGGCAGGCGAGGTGAGCAAGGACATCACCAACCGAATTCTCCTGCCCAAGGAGATTGTGGACGCCCACAATGCCGGCATTATTCACTTCCACGACTCGGATTACTATGCCCAGCATATGCACAACTGCGATTTGGTGAACCTGGAGGATATGTTGCAAAACGGCACCGTTATCTCCGGCACGCTGATTGAAAAACCCCACTCCTTCTCCACCGCCTGTAACATCGCCACCCAAATCATCGCACAGGTGGCGTCCAACCAATATGGCGGTCAATCCATCAGCCTAACCCACTTAGCCCCCTTCGTGCAAGTCAGTCGCGAGAAGATTCGCAAGGATGTGGAGCAGGAAATGGCGGATTTGGCAGTTACCGCCACAGAGGAAGCCATCTCCAAGGTGGTGGAAGACCGTCTGCGTGAAGAGGTCAGCCGTGGCGTGCAGACCATTCAATACCAAGTGGTTACCCTTATGACCACCAACGGTCAAGCGCCCTTTATCACCGTATTTATGTACCTGAATGAGGCGCGCAATCCCCAAGAGAAAAAGGACCTCGCCCTGATTATCGAGGAAATGCTCCGTCAGCGGTATCAAGGCGTAAAGAACGAGAAGGGCGTGTGGATAACTCCCGCCTTCCCCAAGCTGATTTATGTGTTGGAGGAAGACAACATCACCGAAGACTCCCCCTATTGGTACTTAACCCGCCTGTCTGCTCAATGCACCGCCAAGCGTATGGTGCCGGATTATATCAGCGAAAAGAAAATGCTGGAATTCAAGGGCGATGTATATGTGTGTATGGGTTGCCGTTCCTTCCTGACACCCGACCGCTTTACCGAAGCCGGCGTGGGCAACATTGCCAATGCAGGCAACTATGAGCCGGGCAAGCACAAGTATTACGGCAGATTCAATCAAGGCGTGGTTACCATCAATTTGGTGGATGTTGCGCTGTCTTCCGGCAAGGATATGGACAAATTCTGGCAGATTTTTGACGAGCGTTTGGATTTGTGCTACCGCGCTCTGCTCTGTCGGCACGAACGGCTGAAGGGCACCCTGTCCGATGCCGCACCGATTCTGTGGCAGCATGGCGCATTGGCACGACTGCCCAAGGGTGAGCCGATTGACAAGCTCCTTTACGGCGGATACTCCACCATCAGCCTCGGCTATGCCGGTCTTTACGAGTGTGTCAAATATATGACCGGCCGTTCCCACACGGACAACGAGGCAAAGCCGTTCGCCCTGCAAGTGATGCAACATATGAATGATGCCTGCAAGGGTTGGAAGGCAAAGCACAACATTGATTTCTCCCTCTACGGCACACCGCTGGAGTCCACCACCTATAAGTTCTCCAAGTGCCTGCAACAGCGATTCGGTCAGATTCCCGGCATCACCGACAAGAGCTATATCACCAACTCCTACCATGTCCATGTAACAGAGGAGATTGATGCCTTTACCAAGCTCCGCTTTGAATCGGAGTTCCAACAGCTCTCACCGGGCGGTGCAATCAGCTATGTGGAAGTACCCAATATGCAACAGAACATCGATGCGGTTTTGGAAGTGATGAAGTTTATTTACGACAACATCATGTACGCAGAGCTGAACACCAAGTCTGACTACTGCCAATGCTGTGGCTTTGACGGAGAGATTGAGATTCGCGAAGATGACGGCAAGCTGGTGTGGGTCTGCCCCCAATGTGGCAACACCGACCAAAGCAAAATGAATGTGGCGAGACGCACCTGTGGCTACATCGGCACCCAATATTGGAATCAAGGCCGCACCCAAGAAATCAAAGACCGGG
>JAZNGK010000073.1:0-1670 GCA_045576395.1 Faecousia sp.
CATAAGAAGGATAGCATAGGTTACACCCTCCGGATAACCACCGAAGCGACGGATGGCGAAGGTAATAATACCGCAACCCAAACCGAAAATCCAATGCCCGCCCTTCGTGACAGGCGTAGTGACATAGTCCGTTGCCATAAACCATGCACCGAGCATGATTCCGCCCGAGCAAAGACTTAAAAGTACAAACTGCAAATCATATTTGTATGTGCCGAAAAAGAAGGTCAGCACGGCAAAAGTACCAAGAAACATCAGCGGAATACGCAAATCAATCACGCCGCGCATCAAAAGGTAAATCGCACCGATTAAAATTGCCAGAGCACACACCTCGCCGATACAACCGCCGATGTTTCCAAAGAAAGCATCCTGCAGCGTTGCAGCCGCATTGCCCGTCTGTTTCAGTGCCGAAAGCGGCGTTGCGCTTGATACCGCATCTACGCTGAATTTTGCAAAACTGCCAACCGGGCCAGAAAACGATGTCATCTGCACAGGCCACGCCGAAAGCATAAATGCTCTCGCCGCCAATGCCGGATTGACAAAGTTATGCCCAAGACCGCCGAAAAGTTGCTTTACAAGCACGATGGCAAACACACAGCCAATCATGACCATCCACAAAGGAATGCTCGGCGGCATATTCAATGCCAGTAACAGGCCGGTTACTGCAGCGGATAAATCGCCGATCGTGCTTTTCTTTCCCGCAAGCGAAAGCGCTTTCCCAAACGCCATGCCTTGCTCGTTTTTAATTTGTACACCAAAATAGAGCCACTGATAAACAAATTCCGCAACCACACTTGTGCACACACAAACAACCGCAACCAAAAGCGCCCTAAGACCGAAGATATACCAACCGGCAAGCAACGCAGGCACCAAAGCTATAATTACATCCAGCATAGCACGCTGTGTCGTATTTTCACTGACGATATGCGGCGATGCCGAAACTACAAATTTTTCGTTTGTCATATACACTTTTCCCCTCAACTTATTTTTTCGCCGCTTGCGCTCTGCGCTTTGCAAGCACAGCCTGTTTTGCTACGCGGATATTAGAAACAAGATGCTTTCTTGCAGGGCAGATATATGCACAACTGCCGCACTCGATACAATCTGTGACATGGAGTTTGTCGCACATCTCCAAGTCATTTTCCTTTGCGTAGTTATTAAGCATCATCGGTACCAGGTGCATCGGGCAAGCCTTTACACATCGACCGCAACGGATGCAAGCCTGTGTGTCATCATATACAGCTTCACTGCGTGCAAGCGCCAAGAGTGCCGATGTGGCCTTCGTAACCGGTACATCCAGGCTCGACTGTGCAATACCCATCATCGGACCGCCCTGCAAAATCTTTACAGGTTCAACGGCAAAGCCACCTGCCTCGGCGAACACATGACGAAACGATGTGCCTGTACGCACTTCAAAATTGGCGGTTTTCTTCATGGCATCGCCCGAAACCGTTACAATTCTGCGAATGGCCGGCATACCCGTCATTAGTGCAATACCGATGCTGGTCACCGTATCCACATTGAGCACAACCACACCCACATCTGCAGGCAAACCGCCCGACGGCACTTCGCGTCCTGTTACCGCATAAATAATATGCTTTTCAGAACCTTGCGGATACTTTTTCTTTAATACCTTAACCTCAATGCCGTCTCCTGCTGCCGCGCGCACCGCG
>JAZNGK010000074.1:0-11861 GCA_045576395.1 Faecousia sp.
GGATGTAGAAGTACCTGCAACAGAGCTTTGCAACCGCTACTCCTCCCGTATGGTCGCCAATGTAAAGATTGCTCCGTCGCCCAAGTGGTTAAGACAGCGTCTGCGCGCCAACGGTGTGCGTCCTATCAACAACATTGTGGATATTACCAATTATGTGATGCTTGAATACGGTCAGCCTATGCATGCCTTTGACTATCGCTATGTCGGCTCCGGCAAAATCGTTGTACGGGAAGCGCAAGAGGGCGAAACCCTTACCACGCTTGACGGCAATATCCGCAGCTTAAAGCCCGGTATGCTGGTTATTGCCGACGAGGACAAGCCCATTGGTTTAGCCGGCATTATGGGCGGTGAAAATTCTGAAATTATGGACGACACCACAACCGTTGTCTTTGAATCTGCCAACTTTAACGGCACATCCATTCGCCAAACCGCATTGGCTTTGGGTATGCGCACCGAATCCTCCGGCAAATTCGAAAAGAGCCTCGACCCCATGATGACAGTACCTGCCGTTCAAAGAGCCTGTGAGCTTGTGGAGCTGTTGGGTTGCGGTGATGTGATGGACGGCATTATTGACATCGTCAACTATGTACCTGCCCCCAAAACTGTCCCCCTCGAGGTTGACAAAATTAACAATCTGCTGGGTACGGATATTTCTCGCGAAGATATGATTACCTATCTCAATCGCTTGGAAATTCCCGTTGAGGGGAACGACATTCTGGTGCCGTCTTTCCGTCCCGACTTGAATTTAATGGCGGATATTGCCGAGGAAGTGGGTCGTTCCTTTGGTTACAATGAAATTCCCACCACCGATTTCAAAAATTCCACACAAGGCGGATACACGCCTGCGATGGAGCTGGAAACTGCTACCGGCAGACTGTGCCGTGCATTGGGTTACAGCGAGATTATCACCTATTCCTTTGTATCCCCCACGATTTTTGACCGAATTCGTCTGCCGAAGGATTCTGTTTTACGCAACGCCCTGCGGATTCAAAACCCGTTGGGTGAAGACACCTCGATTATGCGTACAACCGCACTGCCCTCAATGCTGGATATTTTGGCACGAAACAGCGCCTATAACAACAAATCCGCAAAGCTGTATGAAATGGCAAAGATTTATCTGCCCACAGACGGTGCGGCGCTTCCCCAAGAGCCAAAGATTCTACTGTTGGGCACCTATGGTGCAGGTGAAACCTTCTTCACCATCAAAGGTGAGCTGGAAGCCATTTTCACCGGTCTGCGTATGCCGAAGGCAAGCTACTGCGCAGTCAAGGACAATCCGTCCTATCACCCCGGTCGCTGTGCAAAGGTTACTGTGCAGGGCGTAGATGTGGGCTATATCGGGCAGATTCATCCCTTGGTTGCTGAAAATTATGACATTGACAGCGAAATCTACTGCGCAGAAATCAACTTTACCGCACTTATGACTCTGCGTTTGCCGGAACCGACCTACACACCGCTACCCAAGTATCCCACCGTTTCCCGGGATTTGGCTGTGGTCTGCGACGAAAAAATTACTGTGGCACAGGTAGAAGCTGTGATGGAAGCTGCCGCAGGCAAGCTGTTGCGAAATATCCGCCTGTTTGACATCTATCGCGGCACCGGTGTGCCCGAAGGCAAAAAGAGTATGGCTTTCTCTATGGAACTGCGCGCTGACGACAGAACGCTGACCGATACGGATTCCGAGCAGGTGCTTTCTAAGATTTTGGAGGCATTAAAAGTCTCTCTTGGCGTAATTCTTCGTTAAAATTGCATAATTTTAACAGAAAAAGACTTTACACCGAAGAAAAAATGGGCTATAATACTTCTACTATTTGAAAGGAGGTCAAGCACTATGGATAAAATCCAAAGTACCATTAAGTTTACTGTCCCCGGCGAAGAGAAGGAAGATATGCACGCAATTCTCCGGAGTGTCTTTGACGCTCTGAACGAAAAAGGGTATAACCCCATCAATCAGATTGTAGGCTATCTGCTAACAGAAGACCCCACCTATATCACCAACTACAACAATGCCCGTAGCAAAATTTGTAGAATTGACCGTGATGAGCTGATGCAGGAGCTGGTACGCTGTTATCTGTTTCAAAAAGCCTAATTTTACGGAGGGCTTTTGCCACCGCAAAAGTCCTCCGATTCTTAATTTTTAGGAGGTTGCTATGTCCGAAGGTTTGACTTATAAAGGCCATCCGCTGATGCGCAAGGACAATTTGATTTATTACGGCTCTATGGCAGACAGCCACATTGTTATGTTGCAGGTTTTGGAAACCAAAAAGGTGAACGATGTTGAAATTGCCACGCGTGTTTCCGTTCAGCTTCAGCTGACAGACCCCAACGCAAAAAGCCGCGACCGCATTGTGAAAAAAAGTGAAAAGCCCGGCCTCTATACAGCACTTGATTTTGGCTGTGTTTGGCTGGAAAGAGCTTTGGCCGGCAAATAAAGAAATACATTTTCTACCGACACAAACTGTGTCGGTAGTTTTTTTGTCGAATTTGGTAAAATTTCAGTTGCAAAGACACCCTCTAATTGGTATAGTAATAGATAGTAATTGGAGGTGATTGCATGCAAGATACGAACACACCGCGCCAATGGCCACCTGTTCGCAGGCAGAAACCGCAGGCAACATGGAAACGCATGCTGCGCAAATATTGGCCGCCTATACGGCTGGCTCTGCTTGTGCTTCTTGCCATTGTCATTGTTGTGCTGATTGCAACCGCAATTGTAAAAGGCAGAAAGAAACCGACCGAGCCCTCGGTTGGCAGCTCCGAACAGGCCCAAACCACCGAGGAATCCACCCTGTCGCAAGCAGAAATACAGACGCTTGCCGATACCTTGGCTGCAGAGGCTGATTTTATGGCGGCAGGATATGATTACCAAGGTGCCATTGCCCTTTTGGAATCGTTTGAATATTATCAGCAAGTGCCCGAATTGGCAACAAAGGTTACCGCCTACAAGGATTTGGACAGCCAGCTGATTTCTTACCCGAAAATGGACCAAATTACCCATGTCTTCTTCCACTCTCTTATTGTGGATACCGGCAGAGCCTTTGACGGGGAATATGCAGATGATGGCTACAACCTGTATATGACTACCATAGATGAATTTAACGCCATTTTGCAACAGATGTACGACCGCGGCTATGTGCTGGTCAGCCCCTACGATATTGCCTATGAAGTAACAGACGAAACCGGAACGCATTTTACATATGGCGATATTCGTCTGCCGGAAGGCAAGATTCCCTTCTTGATGAGTCAAGACGATGTCAATTACTACGGATATATGATTTCTAAAGAAGACGGCTCCAACGAAAAGCCTGCCGGTCCTACCGCACAAGGCGATGGTTTTGCGTTCCGTCTTGTCATTGGCGATGACGGCTACCCCACCTGTGAATATATGGACGCTGACGGCAACATCACCACAGGCGATTACGACCTGGTGCCCTTGCTGGAGCGATTCATTCAAGAACATCCGGATTTCTCCTATCATGGCGCACGCGCCATTTTGGGTGTAACCGGCTACGAGGGCGTTTTGGGCTACCGTACCAAGCCTGCCTATGAAGCCACAATCGGCACCGAGGCCTACCAAAAAGAAATTGCAGATGCCAAGGCAGTTGTCCAATGCCTAAAAGAAAAGGGTTGGATTTTGGCAAGCCACTCTTACGGACATCCGGCTTACGGCTCCATCTCCGCAGACCGCGTGGCAACCGATTCCGACAAATGGGAGAACACCTGTCAGCCTGTAATCGGTGAAACGGATGTGATACTCTATCCCCACGGGTCGGATATTGCAGGAATTGAAAAATACACCTTTAACAATGCAAAATTTAACGCATTGTACGAAGACGGCTATCGGTATTTCTTCAATGTTGATGCCAATATCGCATGGTGTCAGTTGGGTAGCAATTACTATCGTGCCGGTCGACGCAATCTCGACGGCTACCGTATGTACCACGACCCGGAAATGCTGGACGACCTATTTGATGTTGCGACTGTGTTTGACAAAAATCGTCCCACACCCGTTCCGAAAATCTAAAATTTTGCACCGCCCGTTTTTTTGGGCGGTGCATTGTTATATTTCGGCATTTTTGTAGCATACTAGCCAAAAAGGATGGTGTCGCTATGGCAAATCAAAGATGCGGAAAGCAAAGCTTTCGTTTGGAAAATCCACCGGTTATTACCGCGTGGGCAAGTGTCGCAGGCAAAAAAGAAGCGCAAGGGCCTTTGGGAAAGACCTTTGATATTACAAAAAACGATGCGTATTTTGGTCAAAAAACTTGGGAACAGGGCGAAAAGAGAATGCAACAGCTGGCATTACAAAAGCTCAGCCAAAAAGCAGGCATTTCGAATAACGACTTTGGCTTGGTATTTTCCGGTGATTTGCTCAACCAATGTATCGGCTCTTCCTTTACCTTAAGAAATATGGGAATTCCGCACATCGGCTTATATGGCGCTTGTTCTACTATGGCAGAGAGCTTGCTGATGGCATCGATGGCGGTGGGCGGTGGATTTTCCGACAATGTTGTAGCTATGACCTCGTCGCATTTTGCAAGCTCCGAACGGCAGTACCGCTTCCCTCTTGGCTATGGCGGTCAGCGCACGCCAACATCACAATGGACCGTTACCGGCTCCGGCGCGGCGCTCGTATGCAGTAAGGGAAAGGGTCCGAAAATTACCGCCTGTACCATTGGTACCGTAACGGATTTGGGCATTAAAGATGCCAACAATATGGGGCCTGCCATGGCACCTGCCGCCCTGTCAACCATTCGTGCGCACTTTCAGGATTTGGGTGTAAGCGCAAATGATTACGACTTAATCGTAACCGGTGATTTGGGAGAGCTCGGCAAGGACGCGCTACTGACCATGGCGCAACGCGAGGGCTTGGGTCTTGGCGGAAAGCTGACCGACTGCGGTACGCTGGTATTTGACCTATTCAAGCAAGATGTCCATTCCGGTGGCTCCGGCTGTGGGTGTAGCGCCATTACCCTTTGCGGATATTTATTGGAAAAGCTATCCAGCGGTAAACTAAAGCGAATCCTGTTCTGCGGAACAGGCGCCCTACTCTCCCCCACTTCTACGCAACAGGGATTACCCATTCCCGGTGTATGCCACGCGGTATCGATTTACGGAGGTTAATATGGACTATTTGAAAGCGTTTGTAATCGGTGGAATTCTATGCGTCATTGCTCAAATTCTCATCGACAAGACCAAGCTCACACCTGCGCGAATTTTGGTAAGCTATGTTGTGGCAGGCGTGCTGCTCGGTGCTGTGGGTCTGTATAAACCGCTGGCGGAATATGCCGGCGCAGGTGCAACCGTACCCCTAACGGGTTTCGGCTACAACCTTGCCAAGGGCGTAAAAGAAGCCGTTGAGCAAGATGGCTTTTTGGGAATTTTTACCGGTGGTCTAAAAGCAACTGCAGGCGGTATTGCCGCGGCGGTGGTTGCCGGACTCATTGTCAGTCTTATCTTCCGTCCCAAGGATAAGTCCTGAAAAATTGGGTACACTATCGAGGGGTAACCCAAAAGACATTAGACGGAGGAATGGATTATGAACAACCAGAACAAGAATCAAAACCAAAATAACAACCAGAATCAGAACAACAACCAGAACCAGAACAACAATCAAAACAACAACCAGAATCAGAACAACAACCAGAACAACAACCAGAACAGAATCAGCCGCTAAAACGGCAAACCGCCGAAGGGAATTCCCTTCGGCGGTTATTTAATCCACAACATCCACAAAGCGATTTATGGCAAAAAAGTAGAGCTTGGCAGACTTAATCGGCAGGCGGTATATCCGCGATAACGCATCTGCATAAGCCTTTACTTGGGCGTTATATTTCCCTGCTACGGTGGACAAAGTTTCGTCTGTAACATAGTCCGTTTTGAAATCCAGCACCGTAATGCCATCATCTTCAACGAGTGCGCAGTCCACAACGCCTTGCAGGAGAATTTGTTCACCCTTGGCATTCGGATAATACTTATCCGCATCGTCCAAAAGCGAGAATTTAAACTCCCGAAGCACCTGCTTGCAGGTTTGGAGCTTTTTACCAAGCGGTGTAGCAAAAAAAGTTGCCAGCTTTTCACAGTCCACCGCTTCCGCCTGTTCACGGGAAATCAATTGCTCTTTCGCGATGCGTTCCACATCCGCGCGGATTTTCTCAAGCTGACCGCAGGACGAGAACCGAATATGTTGCATAACCGCGTGAATGGCGTTTCCGTATGCGATGCCGGAAATGCCGGAGCGACCGCCGGGCTTTCGGAAATCGACCGCCCTTGTATCAAAAACGCCCTCGGCAACCTCATTATCCAGCGCCCTACCTTTGAGCTGGGTCGCGGTAAGCTTAGAGGGGATTTTTGTAGCGCAAGCATTTTGATAGGTAAATGCAAGTGCATTTGACAGCTTCGCAAGCACCGTATCCTCTATTTTGGGCGCCAAATCCGATTCTTCCTGTATGTGTGCATACGCATCACCTGCCTGCGCAACCGCAATTTCCCAAGGAATATCCCGTACGCACGCACAATTCGGATGACCGCTTAACGCAAAGAATTCTCCTGCTTCCGTTCTTGTTAAGGCAGTTTGCAACACCCAAGCACCGGGGCAATCCGCCTCTGCCGCCAGCAGCTGCGCGCGGCTCATATCCAAACGCATGGCAATATCCTGCAAATCGCCTGCAAGATTCTTCGCGGCATAGGTCATAATCAGCTGTTCTCTTGCCCGTGTCATCGCCACATACAAAACACGCATTTCCTCAGAGATGCCGTCTTGCATAATTTTGGCACCGATGGCGCGCTTGGCTATGGTTGGATAGCGCACGCGCAATTTTGCATCTACGCAACCCAAGCCCAAGCCCAAATCCTTATCGCAAAGCACTTGCGCACGCGCACTCTCTTGGTTAAAGCCTCTGGACAGACCGCACAGGAACACCACCGGGAATTCCAAACCCTTGGACTTATGAATACTCATAATCGTAACGGCACCCTTATCCGCTTGCCCGTTAGCGCTTCCCAAGCCCTTGGCTTCCACCGCATCCAAATACTCCAAAAGCCGGCCCAACTCTCTTGGACCGTTCGCTTCATAGTCAGACACGATTTGGAAGAAGTTTTGCAGATTATCAAGGCGCACCGCGCCGTCCGTCATCGCAGAATAAGTACTTAGCAGATTGGTTTCGGTGTAAACCGTTGCCAATAGCTGTGTAACAGGGAGCAGTCTTGCCGATGTGCGAAGCTTATGGAGCGTTTCCATAAAATGCTTGCTTTTACTGTCCTCTGCTGACGAAATAAGGGCATACATACTTGCATTTCGGTCGGCACTTCTCAAAACTGCCAATTCCTCTGCCGTATAGCCAAACACAGAACTCGTCAACACAGAAACAAGCGGAATATCCTGAAGCGGATTGCTTACAATCTGCAAGATTGACCGTACGGTGGCAATTTCCTCGGTTTGCAACAGGTCAGTCGAATCGCCTGTGGTACACCGAATTCCTCTTTCCTGCAAGGCGTATTGAAATTCACCGCCCACAGAACCGGGACTGCGAAGAAGTATCACAATATCTTCCGGTCGAATAGGGCGCTGTGTTTCCCCGTCGGCAATCGTATGCGTGCCGTCAAGCAAGGTGCATATCTTATCGGCAACAAATGTCGCTTCTTCCGCATATGTATCCGTTTCCACATCAATGCCATAGAGCGCGACCTGCGGTACTTGCGGTACAGCATGGGGTATTCCCTCGCGGAGCATTTCGTCCTCTCCGTAGGTCAGTCCACCTACTTCCGACGACATACACCGAGAAAACACATCGTTAACCGCGCTGATAACGCCCGGAGAGGAACGGAAATTGTGGCTCAGCAGTACCTTTCTGCCCTCACCTGTTTTGGCGGCATCGGCATGGGCATAGGCATTGTACTTTTCAATAAAAATACCGGGATCAGCCAAACGGAATTGGTAAATAGACTGCTTGACATCGCCAACCATAAAGCAGTTTTGCCGTTTATCGGTCAATGCGCAGAAAATTGCATCTTGAATTTCGTTGGAGTCTTGGTATTCGTCTACCATAATCTCCCGGAAATGGTTGCCGACCTCGGCAGCGATTGCGGTAACACCGCTTCGTTGCTTACCCAAAAGCAAATCCAGCGTTTTATGCTCCAAATCACCGAAATCCAAAATGCCGCGGTTCTTTTTGAACTTATCATAGCTTTCAGAAAACGCACGCACCAACGAAACCAAGCCCCTTGCCGCGGCAGAGGATTGGGAAATGTCCTCTAAAATCCGTTCGCTGTCATCCGAAAAGTTCCGCAGGCGTTTGGCAAGACCCTCTTTACAGGCGGTACGAACCGCCTTCATCTGCTCTGCCAATTGCAAATCAGCGCAGGACTTTGAAAAGGACAGCCTGCCATAATCAATGCTTTGCCTGGCGACAATTTCATTCCAAGTTTTGCAGTCGCGCAGAGCCTGCAATTGCGTAATTGTGTCGGCAAACAGGGTAGCCGGTTTTTCCATTCCGTCCGTTTTTTGTGCTGCCAAAATGCAGGCATGAAACGCATCGATTTGCAAGGTCAGGTAGCTTTGTAAATCCGCAATCAAATACCGACCCCACAGGGTCTGCCCTGCATCGGAAATGCCGTCAACATCGCAAGATGCACACCAATCCAGCCACTTGTCAGGATTGAGATGGCATCGGGCGCTGTTGTAAACCTTTAGAATGATTTCCGGAATTTGTCGGTCATCACGACCCAAGCCTTGTGTATCTATAAACGCACAAAAATCGGGATTTTCATCTGCCGTTTCATAGGCTGTGTCCAGCACCTGCTCCAACGCCTTAAGCTGCAGCTGCAAGCACTCGCCCTCGTCTGCCACGCGGAAATCTCCGGTTACATCCAGCCGATACGCATACTGCCGCAGCACATCGGTACAAAAGCCGTGGACGGTGGAAATCTTAGCCAAGTACAGCCGTTGCATCTGCTGTTGCAGGTGCTTGTTCGGTGCGCTTGTTGCAATCCGTTCCGAGAGCTTGGCGGCAATTTTTCCACGAAGCTCCGATGCCGCAGCCTTTGTATAAGTGATGATAAGGAAGTCATCAATATTGGCAGGGTCAGTCGGGTCAAGAATATAGCTCATAAGACGGTCTACCAGCACTTTTGTCTTTCCGGAGCCGGCAGCTGCAGAGACCAACAGCTTCCCACCGCGGTTTTCCACCGCCTGTCGCTGTTCACGCGTTAATGTTTCAGCCACGACTGCTCATCTCCTTTTCTATCTCCTCCCAGAATTTCTGGGGACTCATAGCCGCATAATCACGCCTGCCTGCAACTGTCTGGGCATGACAAATAGCACCGTAAGGGCAGAAGGTACACGCATTATGCCGACCGCCTCTTGTATAGGGGTTTGGCTCGATACAGCCGGAAGAAATGTCATCGACCATCTTCCCAAGCAGCGCAAAAATGTAAGCCTTTAACAGCCGAAGCTGTTGTCTGTCTGCCAAATCACCGGAAAGTGAGCCGTCCTTCTTTTTGGAATAAGGCAACCGTTTCGGCTTTTCCGACGGCTCCATAGCCTGCAAAACCGCCTCGTCTGCAAGGAGCAGACCTTTCCGCTTCCACAGCTTTTCACGCGCCTGCGTTGCCTCCGCCTCATCCGGTCTGCCATCGGCAGGCACAACGGGCGCTCTTGCCGGAAAATACTGCACGCCGGTTGGTACGGGATTTGTGCCGAGCGATTCACTCTCCTTATCCTCCAAGGCAAACAGGTACAGTAGCATTTGCAGACCCAAACCGTTAAACACATCGCAGTAGTCAAAATCTTTTTTACCGGTTTTGTAATCCACCACGCGATAGTACACCTGTCCGTTTTGATTCCAAGCATCTACTCTATCGACATAACCGCGAAGCACCGCGGTCATCGTTTTGCCGATAACGGGAATGGCATCAAATGGTAGCTCAAATTCAACGGGCGCAAAATCGGACGCTTCCAGCTCCTCATAAAGCTCTGTAACGACCATTTGCAGTTCCTGCGCGTTTCTGCGGAACAAATAACCCATACGCATAGAATCAATTTGCTGAAAGCGCTCGGCAATATACGCCTTGGAAAATCCGTCGGCAATTTCCAGCGTTTGCGCCAACGAAACCTGATGAAAGCCACCAAGCTCCATAACCCGTCGTCCTGTGTCCTCCAAAACGGCATGGACATATGTACCGAACTCGGCAGGGTCTACGGTTGCAGGCTTGCGCTCTTTGAGCTTCAAGCCGTATTTTAGGAAGTAAGACAGTCTGCAATCTGCCAATTTATCCACTTGCGATGCCGACAGCCTAAGTCTTGTGCCGTACAGCTTTTCAACCGTTTCGGCAGACATCTGCCCAAGGGCATGGCGATTGCGCGCCTGTAATTTGTGGTAGCACGCACCGATGCCCATATCTTCCGCCTCTTTTTGGGCACAAAAGCGCGCCAAAAATGCACCAATTTCCATCGCATCGGGTGCGATTTGGGTGGTTTTTACAACACTCTCGCCCCCAGCCATATCGCACAGCCGTCGATACAGGAAAGACGGCTGACCGCCGGAATAGGAAACGCGAACACTCTCCTGCGCACCGCAAAAAACACCGTAAATTTCCGCAAATTCTGCCTGCAAACCCTCCATAGCACCACCTGTCAGCGGTACGCCCAGCTGGCGCAGAGCTGTACGCTCGCGGTCTGTGAGAATACTTGTAGAACCGCTATAAGCCGGGAAACTGCCCTCGCAAGCGCCCAAAATCAGCAAATGCTTTGGCGTCTCACAGCGCATAGTCGCAACAGACCCGACCATAACCGCGTCCAACACCGCAGGAATTGTACCCACATCGTATTGACTAAGCAAGAGCTTGAGGAGTCTTGTAAAGGTCTTATCGTCCCAATGGGTATCCCCCAGCATATCCGAAAGCTGTTCTAAGGCAGACAGAAGAATCTCCCACAGCTGACCGAGTACCTGTGCAGTACGCAAATCGCCTGCCGTTTCCATTTGCGATGCAAGCTCCGACAGACGCCTGTCAAGCGCAATTTCCGTCAAGAAGGTATAGAGCGCCTCTACAAGCTGACTTAAGCTTGCGGAATCCTGCATAGCCTTACCCAAGCGGAACAAGGGCGTTAAGGCTGTGCGCCTTGCTTGATTGAGCGTTTCTAAGCAGGCTCTGTCGGCATCTGTCCAATCCATACCCAATCCACCGGGATGATTTTCCCAATCCGTACCCCAGCGGTTTCCGCTAATCCCCCACAAAATTGCATAATTTTCTAACTTATCGCAATCGGCAATATCAAGCGGTGATAATATTGATTTTAAGTAACGCAGGACATCTGCCTGCTCAAAACCGCCAACAGCCGCATCAATTGCAGACAGAACGGTTGTCATCACCGTCTTGTCCAAAATACCCTCTGTGCCGGACTCATATACGGGAATGTGGTACCGCGAAAGCACCATTTGCAAGGTGTTGTTATAAACGGCTGTATCTGTGCAAACAATGCTGATGTCCCTGTATCGGCAACCTGCCTGCACCAATTCTGTAATTTGTTCTGCTGCCGCGTGGCACTCCGCGTAGACCGAATCTGCGGAATAGACCTTCAGCATAGGGGCAGTTTGGGTGATTTTTCCTTGAAACAAAGTCGGTAGCACCTGCAAGACAGGTCTATCCTTGGGGGTAATTCGTATGATTTCCGTTTCTACATTTGCTTGCTGTGCCAAACGCAACAGCTCACCTGCGGTGGAAGCCGCTTTCTCAAATGCAGGCTCATCGGTATCTATTCCGTCGCAAGTTAAGCTCACCACAACCTGCTTGGATTGTGTGATTAAATGGTGCAAAATTGCCGTATGCTGGCGTGTAAAATCCGGAAATCCGTCTATGTAAAA
>JAZNGK010000075.1:0-3623 GCA_045576395.1 Faecousia sp.
GGGTATTCTTAACGAAGCGGGATTTGAGCTGTTAGCCGTCACAATGGCGATGATATGCGGCACGAGCTGCACTTGACTTTTCTTTTGCAAAATGGTATAGTTTAGCACACATGGAGAGTTGTCCGAGCGGTTTAAGGAGCTAGTCTTGAAAACTAGTGATTCCGAAAGGAACCGTGAGTTCGAATCTCACACTCTCCGCCAAAAATCGACAAGTTTCGACAGAAGCTTGTCGATTTTACTTTTTCACTATTAACTCTTCACTTTTCACTATTCTCTTTCGAAACTTGTCGATTTAGGTAATAAGTAATAGTGAATAGTGAAGAAGTTTTCGTATCCGCTTCGCGGATGATTTTTTTGTGTGAGAGTTCGAAGTCATACGCAAAACTGCCGGAAATATCTTTTTTGCCGATATAGGGGCTGTTGCTTTGTTCAGCAACAGCCCCCCCTGTTTTTTCACTATCTTATATAAACCGCTTCACAACATCTTCCGAAGGGATACTCGGGATACCGCCCTGTGCTTGTGTTGATAGGCTTGCCGCGGTTGTTGCAAAACGACCGATATAGGCAAGCTGGTCTTTGTTGAGCATTTGCGGTGCAACGCCCAGCTCCAGCAAACGGCTGACCGCACTGCCACCGAAGATATCGCCTGCACCCGTTGTATCAACGGGCTGTATCTTGGGACATTCCACATAACAATCGGCTGTGTGATTTTTTAGATACGCGCCCTTAGGTCCCAATGTTATCATAGCCAAACGGACACCGTATTCATTCAGCAGAATATCGGCAGCTTTTTCCGGTGTGCAGGCAAACAGAAATTCTACTTCTTCATCGCTGATTTTTACCACATCCGCCTGCTGCAAGCCCCACAAAAGCTGTTTCCTGCACAACGCCAAATCCTTCCACAAAGGCTTGCGCAGATTGGGGTCATAGGTGATGAGCTTATTTTGCTTTTTTGCATAGGCAACTGCCTTTTGTGTTGCCGTACGGGCAGGCTCGTCTGTCAAAGACAGCGTACCGAAGTGGAATACCTTTGCTTCATCTATCAAGGATAAATCCAATTCCTCAAAGCGGATTTGCGTGTCGGCACCGGGTTTTCTTGCAAAGCTGAACGAACGGTCGCCACCGTCGTCAAAGGTTACAAATGCCAAGGTGGTGAAGGTGTTTTCGTCTACCAATAAGCCCTTGGTTTCAATGCCTGCGTTTTGCAAGGTCGTAATCAACATTTTTCCAAACGCATCGCTTCCAACCTTGCCCATGAGCGCGGTTTTGCGCCCGTATTTTGCAAGTGTCGCCAAGAAGTTCGCAGGCGCGCCGCCCGGATGTGCCGACATAGTCGGATAGCCGTCTGCATCCTTTGAAATGGTGGCAAAATCAATCAGCAATTCACCGATAGCTACAACTTCACACATATATACCTATCCTTTCGCTTGAAAAAATCGTTTAACCTCTGCGCTTTTTGGGTGGCAGTCGTTTTGCAGGCGCTTTAGGCGGTGCGTTTCGCGCTTTTGCCTTTGGCGGTACAGCACGAATCAGGCACTTGGGGCCCGAGCCGATTAAATCCTCTCGGTGCGCTTTGAGGAGCGCCTCCCGGACCAAATAATAGTTCTTGGGATTTCGATACTGAATCAGCGCCCGTTGCATCGCCTTTTCGTGGGGATCGGTCGGCACATAGACCTTATCCATCGTACGCGGGTCAAGCCCTGTGTAGTACATAACCGACGATAGGGTGGAGGGCGTGGGATAAAAATCCTGCACCTGCTCAGGATTGTAGCCCATATCGCGAATGTACTCCGCTAATGCCACCGCCTCTTTCATAGTAGAGCCGGGGTGGCTGGACATAAGGTACGGCACTAGAAACTGATTCATACCATACTGCTTGTACAGCGCGTAATATTTGTCCACAAAGCGGTTGTATACCGCATTTTTCGGCTTACCCATTCGCGAAAGCACTGCGTCGGATACATGCTCCGGTGCTACCTTCAGCTGACCCGAGATGTGAAATTGCACCAATTCCTTGAAGAAGGTATCCTTTTTGTCGGCAAGCAGGTAGTCAAACCGAATACCGCTACGCACAAAGACCTTTTTCACACCGGGGAGCTTTCGCAGTTTCCGCAGAAGGGACACATAATCCGTATGGTCGGCACGCATATTCTTGCAGGGGGTGGGGTATAGACATTGTCGCCCACCGCATGCGCCCTTAGTCAATTGCTTTTCGCAGGCAGGCGCGCGGAAATTGGCGGTAGGGCCACCGACATCGTGAATATAGCCTTTGAAGTCCTTGTCTTTTGCCATAAGCTCCGCCTCTGCGAGAATGGACGCATGACTGCGGGTCTGCACAATCCGTCCTTGGTGGAAGGTGAGGGCGCAGAACGAGCAGGCACCGAAGCAACCGCGATTGCTCACAAGGCTGAATTTTACTTCTTCAATGGCAGGCACACCGCCCAGCTTTTCATAGCTTGGGTGATAGGTACGACAGTAGGGGAGCGCGTAAATATTGTCCATCTCCGATGTGGTAAGCGGTTTTTGCGGTGGGTTTTGCACCACATAGATTTTTCCGTAAGGCTCAGCCAGCCGTTTTGCGGTAAACGGGTCGCAGTTGCGGTACTGAATTTGGAAGCTCTCAGCATAATCCCGTTTGTTGGCTTTCATTAAATTGTAGTGGGGTAATACAATCGTGGGCAGACTGTCGTCTAAAGCATCGGTTTTGAATACCGTACCGTCAATGTAAGTGATATCCTTTATATCCATACCGGAATTAAGGGCGTCGGCAATCTCTACAATGCTCTTTTCACCCATGCCGTACATGAGTAAATCCGCTTGTGAATCCAGCAAAATTGAGCGCTTTAAGCTTTCTGACCAATAATCGTAGTGCGCAAGACGACGCAGACTCGCTTCGATACCACCGATGAGAATGGGCACATCCTTATAAACCTGCCGAATCAAATTGCAGTAAACCACTGTTGCATAGTCCGGCCGTTTGCCCATCACACCGCCCGGTGTGAATGCATCGGTTTTCCGCCTGTGTTTGGTAACGGAGTAGTGATTGACCATGGAATCCATATTGCCGCCGGACACCAAAAAGCCCAATCGCGGTCTGCCCAAACAGTCAATGGATTTGGGATTCTTCCAATCCGGCTGGGAGATAATGCCCACAGAATAGCCTGCCTGCTCCAGCACGCGACTGATAATGGCATGACCGAAGGAAGGGTGGTCGACATACGCATCACCGATGATATAGACAAAATCGCATTGTGCCCAGCCACGCGCAGACATATCCTGTTTAGAAATCGGAAAAAAGTCCATAGAAACCTCCCAAGCTGTTTTCTCTATTATAGCATCTTTTTTGCAAAAAGAAAAGAAAAAAGACAGACACACCAAAGTGTGTCTGCCCCTGTTTTGTACGAGTTGTGTTAATTTAAGTAAAAAGTGTGTAATACCAATGGTTTTTACAGTCAACAAACAGTGTATTCCCTTAAATAATAAATCATCCGCAAAGCGGATACCACAACTTCTTCACTATTCACTATTACTTATTACTTTCCAAAAATCGGCCCTTAGGTTTAGTGAAAAGTGAAGAAGTAAAATCGGCAGTCTTCTGTCGAAGACTGCCGATTTTTGGTGCG
>JAZNGK010000076.1:0-6368 GCA_045576395.1 Faecousia sp.
ATGCTGTTAATGCTCCGCAAGGCATATTCCGCAGGATAGCCGGCAGATAGTAACCGCCGAAGCATTACGCCGGCTGTGCGACCCTCCTGTACCGCGCCCAGCCCTGTGCCCATTCCGTCGCACAAAAGCACATAGTACTTCCCCTCTGTACCGGCAAAGCGCAAGCACCTGTCCCCGTTCTCCTCCTCGGGTCGGTTGCCGAAGACCTCCACCTTTGCGGAAAATACCGCCCCTTTCTCCGTTCTCCTGGCAAGTCTGTCTGCCAAATCCTGCAAAAACTCCGACAGGAATTGATACTGCTGAATTACAGCCGCACGATATTCCTTTTGCCGCTGACGATCTGCCCGAATAGAGCGAAGCTGTTCCTGTGAGCGATGTAGCTCCGCAAGAAACCGCCCACTTTTCCGGCAAATAATCGGTAACTCCTCTGTCTGCAATAACGGCTTATGCAGTAAAAGTCCCGGCAATAAGCCAATCCGTTGGGTGTCCTTACAGCCCTTTCGATTCGGACAGCTGCCGCACGCACGCTCCGCGGCACGCGCAACCAATGCATCCTCATCCACCGGCACCTCCGGCGCCTCTATCAAAAGCTGTTGCGTCTGCGCAAGCACACCGGCGGCCAACTCCAGCCTTACCTGTGCCGCACCGGTTTCACCCCGACGGTGTGCAATCTTTCCCGGCACAGGCAAATAGCCACCCACCAACGACCCCAGCACCAGCGCAGGAAGCGGCAATATGTCCCACACATCGCAAATCCACATAACAAGCAAATAGGTAATGCCCGGTGCAAGCCGACCTGCCCACCCCAAGGATTTCGGCAGAAGCCGAATTAAATAAGACAGTACCAGCACCGCGGTCATCGGCACAGGCGTTACCTTCGCCAAATCAAGCGCAAGTCCGGCAATCGCCACCGCAGGAAACGCACCCACCAACGCCAAAGCGCCTGCCGCAAAAAAGCCGAAGCTAAACCATTTAATAGGCGTAATCTGCACCAACGCGAGCATCACCAGGCCACAGGCAAGCCACTCCAGCACCGGATTGCGCCCCTTGCGCACCTGTGCAAACAGCCAAGTGGCACTCGATGCCAAGCCGACACGAATCAAATACAGCGCAACAGGCGTATCCTCCATACCCAAGGTCTGAAACAGCACACCGGAGGATGCCACAATCAGTCCGGCAATAGCCGGTAGTAGCAAGGGCGTATCCCGACTGATTCGCCTCTGTCCCAAAAGAAGCGCCACACACAATCCTGTAAGCAACCACAGTAACGGCTGTTGGTCTGCACCCCAAAACACGCGATACCCCAACACACCGCCTAAGGCAGTCAACACCGCAGACCAGCCGCCACAGGCGCACACCAAAGCCAATGCCAGCGGCAGCATGCCCTGTGCCAAGCCGGCGGCACTTAACGCAAATCCGGCAACAAAATATCCACCGCCACGGAGCAAAATATGTACCCTGGGGTCCACCGCCCACCGCTTTAGCGTGTGTCGACCCTGCCGCACATAAGATTGAATTGTTATCATGCTTGTCCACTTCCCTTCAGATAAATCGTACCACGAAGCAGGTGATTTTTCTGTCGGAATATATGCGCAAAGAAAGATTCTTGCGTACCGCGCGTCAATGGTGTATAATAAGAGAAATTTTCCGGAGGTGATGGCCGTGGGAACGGAATATGAGTGGAAATTTCGGGCAACAAAGCAGGTCCTGTCTGCCATTGACAAAGCATTTCCCGATAATACAACACGCCTTTCCATGGAAAGCACCTATTACGACACCCCCAACGGCACCCTGTCTGCACGGCATTACACCCTGCGAAAGCGCTTGGAAAACGGCCTTTCCGTATGCACCCTAAAGGTTCCGGCAGAAAACGGTCGCGGAGAATGGGAAACGGAATGTGAAGGCATCGATGATGCAATCGCCAAGCTCGTTTCGCTGGGCTGTCCCAAGGATTTGCCCTCGCTCATTCAGGATGGGCTTATCCCTGTTTGCGGCGCAAAATTTACCCGTCTTGCCAAAACAATTCTCTTGCCTACGGGCGTTTTGGAGCTGGCGTTGGACGAAGGCTACCTCTTTGGCGGTGGCAAGGAAATCCCACTATGTGAGGTGGAAATCGAACTAAAATCCGGTGATACCGCGCTGTGCGACCGCTTTGCCAAAGACCTGGCCGCGCAATTTTCCTTAGTGCAAGAGAATGCAAGTAAATTCCGTCGCGGATTTTCGCTATATAAAGGAGAATAATATGCTCGATACTTTATTTCAAACCTATGACCGATTGGTGCTGTTTGACACAGAAACCACCGGTCTTATCTACAACCGGGATGAGATTATCGAATTTGCCGCTGTCGTGGTGGAACGGCACAACGGGGAGCCTGTGGTTGTGCAGAAATATGACGAGCTGATTTCCCTCAGCCCCGGTGGGTCCATACCGCCCCAAATCCAAGCGCTCACCGGCATCTCCAACGAGGATTTGCACAGTCGCGGTATTCCCAAAGCCCGTCTTTGCGCAGATATTGCCGATATGCTTGCAGGAAACACCCTGCTTTTGGCATATAACGCCCATTTTGATTTGAGCTTCCTTTTCTATCTTCTGCTAAGAGATGGCGACCCCGCAATATTAAAGGGCAAGGACAAATTGGACCTGCTCACAGTCTATAAAGACCGCCACAGCTACCCCCACAAGCTGTGCAACGCGATTGAAGTCTACGGACTTGCCGATAAGGTCGTCAACTCCCACCGCGCAGTAGACGATGTGCTGGCAACTGTGGAGGTTATGAAAGCAATGGAAGCGGAAAAAGCGGATTTGCAGTGTTATGTTAACTTGTTTGGATATAACCCCAAATACGGTGTCGAAGGCAAGCCCATCGGCTCGGTTACATACAAGCCCCAGCGCTTCGACCCCATCGCACCGCTGTATCAATTATAAAAACCAACACCCCATCTGCGAAGATGGGGTGTTGAATTTTATTTCATAAAGCTCTCTATCAGCGCAACCAGCCTTTCCAAACGCGTGTTGGGAAGTGTCGTACGCATACCCTTCAGCACGCGACGCATAATGCCGCACCATTGTGTAGCACGCATCGTGCTGTCTGTTCCGATGAAGACATACGGACAAGCGCCGATTTGAAGCTTGTCAAACTGCTTTGCAAAGCGTTTGTCCACGCCCAACGCCATCGCGTAAGGCATCATTTGGTGAAAATACTCGGGATTGTTCCGACAAATCTGCTGTAAGCGCTCGGTGGGTACTGTCTTTAAGTACCGTCGCAGACCGAGGACTTCTCCCATCATCTGCCTGCCCACCGCGGTGCGTCGACCGCCAAGTGCAACGAACAGGCCGACAATCAGCTGCCCCAGCACCATATTCAACCCCACGGAGAACAGACCGCCCAGCGCGCTGACCAATAGCCAGCCACCGCACAAGCCCAAGGCAAGCCACAGCTGTCGCTTATCCGGCACCAGCAAATTGACCGCCCATTGTTGTATCTGCCAACTGCTCCACAGCGCCAGCGCACCCAATACAATCACCAAAAACCACTGTAATGCCGCGCCTGTGCTCAAGCCCATCGCAACGCAAACACCGCCAAACATACCGGCAAGTGCTGCCAAGCCTTGAAACACACGCAGATTGCCCGATTTGGAATGGATAAGCGATGCCATATTGGGTTTGAGCTTCTGCACATCCCGATAAACCTCTGCATAGCGCACAGTACTCGCATCGACTACCGTTTGCCTGCCGAATAATTGCCGAAAACACCGCTGTTCAAAGCTACTGCGCTCATTTCCCATATCCATTTGCCGATACAACCGAACCTTGCCGTTGTGTTCCAAATGAATAAGCAGATAACCCAACTGCGCCCAAGAGAATACCATCATATTCAAATTACCGCCCTGCAAGTGAAGAACACTGCCCAACTCACCGGCATTATAGCCCTCGGGAGGAACGGTATGACGGTGGGGAAAAGACGGTAAATTCCGCAAAAACAGCACCCAATATACCGCCGCCAGCAGGAAACAGACAGTCGTAAGTGTATAAACCGTCTGAAAATTCGGCATAACAAATCGGGTTTGGGGGAACATCTCCTCCGTTACCAGCAAGGTCATTGACAGGGTTTCGTGGTCTTTCAATGCCACCTGCGCCGTTGCGTTCACAGTCGCACCGGAGGTGGTACAGTAAATATCCTTTTCAATATTGGCTTGGTGATAACCGCTGGAGAACGCCGGCTTGGCGGTTACAGGGCCCGGTAGCGTTACGGAAAACTCAAGTGCCTGCACCGGATAGGCAAAGCCGGCAAGCAACGGCAGCTGTAATTCCAGCAAGCCTACATCGTTGGTAACCACCAAGTTAGGTAGTGTATAAGTAAAGGTCAAGGTAAAATCACCGGCAGCCTTACCGACAACGCCCGATAAATTCACCTGCCGCAAGCCGTCTTCCACGCGGCTCCGCGCACGCGCCCCGTTGACCGTTATATTTCTGGATTTCTCCGGCAGGGGAAATCGCAGATGGCTCACCGGCTCGTCTAAGTGGAGTGTGGCGGTAAGGGTAACCTGGCAGGTGCCGTCAGCGGCAACGGTGGCATAGCTACTGATGCTTTTGGCGGCTGTGGCGGCATCGGCGCCTACAGAAAGTCCCCACAAAGACGCAACAAGAACTACAAGAACAAAAAATCTGCGCACAATACCACCCCCCAAATTCTTATTTTCGTGCTATTTTACCATATAAATCCGTCAAACGCAAGGGATTTCCCCGTCCATTCGGGAGGAAATCTCTATTCTCTCTCCGGTAATGGGATGCGTAACGCGCAACTGCTTTGCGCACAGCAATTGCGATGTCAGGCCCAGCTGTCGGGAGAAAACTTGCGATTCCAAGCTAAAATACTGTGGGTCCCCCAAAATGGGAAAACCCATATACGCACAATGCAGTCGCAATTGATGCGTACGACCTGTAATCGGTCGCAACGAAAGCTTACTGACAGCACCCCGTTGCTCCAACAGGGTGTATACCGTTACCGATGGCTTGCCCAACGGGTCTACCTGCCGCAGAAGGCTCGGTAGTGGCAAACGGGCAATCGGCGCATCAATCCTGCCGGATTGCGCCGGTGGTGTGCCGAACACAAGGGCGTGATAGGTTTTTTCAAGCCCACCCTGGGTGCAGAGCAGATTGTGGATATGCGCATTTTTTGCAAGCAGCACCACCCCAAAGGTATCTCTGTCCAATCGGGTCAGCGGATGAAAAGCAGAGGCCTGCCCTGTTTTTTGATAGTAACCCAATACATAATTTGCCAGCGTATCGGAAAAACGGGAACGGGAAGGATGAATCAGCATACCGGCAGGCTTGTCCACCGCCAGCAGATGCGCGTCCTCAAATAAAATTGTCAGCTCCCCGTCCTGTGGCGGATAGGCAGGCTCCGGCTCATTCAGCGGAACGGTTATCACATCCCCCGGCGCCACAGCATAATCGGTGTGCACCGCCTTGCCGTTGACAAAAAGCAGCTCCTGCCACTTCAAACGATTTATCAGTCCTGTGGACATTTTCAATTCCTCACGCAAAAAAGAGGACAGCCGTCCTGCGCGATTTGCCGTATGCTTCACTTCCATACTGTCCTCCTTTTCTGCGAAATACCGGAGGTGCGGAGCCCCTCCGGTATACTTTACTTCTCCAAAATAAGCGGTCCGTTGGCATCGGCAAGTCCCTGCAAAATATGGGCAACCGCCTCCTGCGCAGTACAGGTAATCTGCACGCCGCTTGCCATATTCTTCACAGAGCATTTCCCCTCTGCAATCTCGTCCTCACCCAGCAGTACCACATACGGCACGCCCAGCTTATCGGCATAGCTCATCTTCTGCTTGAATTTCTTCTGCTCACCGTATAATTGCACCCGAATACCTGCGCAGCGCAAGCACTCTGCCAACGCCACAGCCTTTTCGGTATCCGTCGTCATCGGCAGTACCAGCACATCACAAGGGGCAGACGGTAGCTTCTCATTAAGTAGCCCCTGTTCGTCCAGCACATAGAACAGGCGTGTCAAGCCGATGGAAATGCCCACACCGGGCAAAGCCTTGTCGGTGTAATATGCCGCCAAATTGTCATACCGTCCGCCGGAGCACACCGAGCCAATCTCGGGATAGTCCAACAGTGTGGTTTCATACACCGTACCCGTATAATAATCCAGCCCTCTTGCGATGGTCAAATCCACCGCAAAATTCGCCTCCGGCACACCGAATGCAGACAGGTTTTCCGTAACCGCCTTCAGCTCGGAAAGACCCAAATCGAACACTTCGTTTCTGCCCACATACTGCTCCAAAGCCGCCAAAACCGCGGCATTTGTACCGCCAATGGCGATGAATTTGAGAATCTCCTCTGCCTGCAC
>JAZNGK010000077.1:0-7468 GCA_045576395.1 Faecousia sp.
GTTGAAGAACGCACCGGCGCCAATGCCGCCAATAAGTTTTTCAAGTTAAATCCGCAGGTTTCCGACATTCCGGACACCTTTTCCAAGGAGATTAACGGTGTGAAGCTGTTGGTGATGGGTACGGTGGATGTGGGCGGCAGCGGCTGTGTCTGTCCTGAGCATGTAATGCTCAAGTCCATTCTTTCCGCCCTAACCTATCGGAAAAACGATGTGGTCATTATGGATATGGAGGCCGGTCTTGAGCATTTGGGCAGAGGTACCGCGGCCAATATGGACCAATTCATTGTGGTTATCGAGCCGGGTGCCAGAAGCGTGCAGACCTATCGGAATGTAAAGCGTTTGGCAAACGATTTGGGTGTCAAGCGTGTGCGTGTGGTAGCCAACAAGGTACGGGACGCGCAGGATGAAGCCTTCATCCGCGATGCAATCCCAGCCGAAGATTTGTTAGGCTGTATTCACTACAACACCGAGGTCATCGACGCAGACCGCCAAGGAAAATCACCCTACGACTTTAGCCCCACAGCAATCGAAGAAATTAGAAAAATCAAAGCTATCTTGGATAGCGATGAACTTGATTGATAATAGGAGGAAATACCGTGACACTTTTTGATAGAGTTTTCGGCGGTAACGACTATAACTACGAGCGCACAGTCGCCGCCATTGATGCCGCTATCGCCACCTACGGCGAAAGCGAGCCTGTTGGTTTTCCCGATACCGCTTACGCCCTCCCCTGCTACTATGGCGTAACCGGTGTTAAAATCACCAATTTGGCCGAAATGAAGGCTGCTATGGATGTTATCAAGGGCAAAATGACCCGGAACAACCGTCTGCACGACGCATTTGAGTCCGGCATCGCATCTGCCCTGTGTGCAGAATTTTTGGAAGCACTCAAGTACATTCATGGCGCAACCCCCTACACCGAGCCCGAAATGGGCCACTTGACCGACGCTTTCGTGCGTAACCTGGGTGTTCCCCTGGTTACAGGCGATATCCCCGGTGTTGCCGTTATCATCGGTGGTGCTGACAATGCAGAAGACACCGTCGCGCTGGCAAAGTCCTACCAAAACCAAGGTATGCTGGTTACATTGACCGGCGAAGCCGTACGCCATATCAGCGAGTCCGGCATGAAGACCGGCGAAGGCGTGCGTATGTGTCCTCTGGGTTATGAGATGCAATCGGTTATCCATGTGGTATCCGTTGCTGTGCGTGCCGCATTGATTTTCGGTAACATCACCCCCGGCGACTTTGACGCGCTTGCCAAGTACACCATGGACCGTGTGCGTGCTTTCGTCAACGCCTACAAGCCCCTGTCCGACGAAATCGTATCCTACGGCGCTGGTGCTATCTGCTTAGGTTTCCCCGTTGTTTCCAACGAAACCGAGAATATGTTCCGCGTTCCCAAGTCCTTGATTCAACAGCTGGATACCGAGAAGTGGAATGCCACCTCTCTGGAAGCACGCGACATCAAGATTAAGATTACCAACATCGACATTCCCGTTTCCTTCGCCTCCGCTTTTGAGGGTGAAATCATCCGTAAGGGCGATATGCAGGTGGAAATTGACGGCTCCCGTGTGGACTGCTTCGAGCTGGTACAGACCAAGGAAGCCGCTGAAGTCGAGGACCATAAAATTACTGTTGTTGGTCCTGAAATTGACGAAATTCCCGTCGGTTCCAAGATTTCTCTCAGCTACACAGTCGATGTTGCCGGTAAGGCTATGCAGCCCGACTTTGAGTCCGTTATGGAGCGTAAGTTCCACGCATTCCTAAACTGCATTGAGGGCGTTATGCACACCGGTCAGCGCGATATGATTCGTATTCGTATCTCTAAGGCCGACTTCGAGGCAGGCTTTAAGTTCCGTCATATCGGTGAAGTGCTGTATGCGAAGATTAAGAGCGAATTCGAGGCAGTTGTTGACAAGTGCCAAGTTACTATCGTTGTGGACGCCGAGCAAAACAAGGCTCTGCGCGCCCACGCCAACGAGGTATTTAATGTGCGTGATGACAGACTGAAGTCTATGACCGACGAGTCTGTTCCCGTATACTACACCTGTATTATGTGTCAAGCCTTCTCCCCCAGCCATGTATGTATCGTTACTCCCGAGCGTTTGGGTCTGTGCGGTGCCGTTAGCTGGTTGGACGCCAAGGCTACCAATGAGTTGGACCCCGCAGGTCCTTGTCAAGTCGTTCCCAAGGAGCGTTGCGTAGACGAGCACTTGGGTCGTTACGACGATGTGGACGAGGCTGTTGCCAAGTATTCTCACGGCGCTTTGGAGCGGATTACATTGTACTCCCTGTTCCAAGACCCTATGACCTCCTGCGGTTGCTTCGAGTGTATTTGCGGTGTCGAGCCTTGCTCTATGGGCGTTGTCATCACAACCCGTGAGCATGCCGGTATAACACCTCTGGGTATGAGCTTCTCCGATATGGCCTCCATGACCGGTGGCGGTGTGCAGACCCCCGGCTTTATGGGTCATGGTAAGCAGTTCATCTCCTCCAAGAAGTTCATCAAGGCTGAAGGCGGCCCCGGCCGTATTGTCTGGATGCCCAAGGAGCTAAAGGACCAAGTGCGTGAGCGTTTGGATGCTACCGCGTTGGAGATGTATGGTGTTGAGAACTTCACCGATATGGTCGCAGACGAAACCATCTGCACCGAGGACCCCGAGCAGCTGCTTGAATATCTGGGCACTGTGGGCCACCCCGTTCTGTCCATGGAACCGTTCGATATGTAATTTCCTGCATTTACTCCCCGTGGCGTGAGCCACGGGGAGTAATTTTGATTGTTGCGCAATTTTTTGATTGCTTTTTTCCGCTGTTTCATATATAATACAGAAGTTATATCCTTTTAATAACAGGAAGAGTGTTGGGCATCGCAACAGAAAGCGCGCATATCGCGCACCTTTGGTGTGCCTCCTTATTTATAGTTTAATATATACCCGGATGTGGCTCAGTTTGGTAGAGCGCTTGCTTTGGGAGCAAGATGCCGCAGGTTCGAATCCTGTCATCCGGACCAAAAATCCTGAATGCGAAAGCATTCGGGATTTTTACTTTTTACCTATTCACTCTTCACTTTTCACTAAAAACGCATTCAGGATTTTTGGAAAGTAATAGGTAATAGTGAATAGTGAAGAAGTTGCGGTATCTGCTTCGCGGATGATTTATAATTTGTTATTTAAGGGAATGTACTGTTTGTTGACTGCAAAAACCGTTGGTATTACTCACTTTTTGCTTGAATCCTATAAGACAACTCGCACCATTAACACCCAAAGGACCTTTGTCCTTTGGGTGTTAATTTTGGTTGACCAAAGTTAAGCAATGTGAGCGGCACTATGGCGTGCCGCTCTGCTTTTGTTTGTGGATTTGTTTAGCCTTCGCAGTCAGCCAAACACAGGACCAGGCAAGCGGAGCCTGCAAAGGTTAGAGTCAGAAAAGCCACCAGAAGTCCCACCAGGATGGCGCTGACCACGCTGGTTGCCACAATGCCCACTGCCAGCAGGACTGCAGCAAACAGGATCGCCCCTAGAATGCCGGCCAACACAGTCCCAAGAGCGCTGCGTACGCAGGGCTTGCAATCTGCTCTGCGGGTCAGCGCCGTAGCCACCAGCAATACGCCAAGATAGCCCACTGCGATGCCTAGCGCCACCCACAGAAACGCAGGTGTTACGGTAATTACTGCAGTGATCTGGAGAAACGCTGCAATGATCCCAAGGATCAGCGCTGCGATGCCAGCAAGCAGCGTGCAGTCTCTTCTACCGTTGCAATTGAATAGTGCCATAGCATTTCACCTCCCATGGCATTATATGTCGAAGGAACCGAGATGTGTGCTGAATTCAAAAAAGCGCATTGTCTGCGCTTTCGGAAAGCAGCCTACCGTTTGCCAATTGTAAAATCAGAAAATTTTTCAAACTTCAAAGTCTGCATATTCTCCCTTGTGTTGCGAAAACTAACAGCAAACGACACGACTGACGAGGTGATTATGATGGCGAAAAAAGGGATGAAACACTACTACACCCACGATGAAAAGAGCAAAGTTCCACCCGTTCCGGAGATTCAAGGCAAAGCCAAAAGCGGAAAAACAAAGGCAAATCCGTTGATTGCAGGCATGGGCGGTATGGTCTATCACAGCACGCCCCATTCCGAGGACAAAATACCTGCCGTGTTTCCGGCAATTGACAACGACTTGGCAGTAGAGAATCTTACAGACCATTTTGACATGACCGCCGCAGACCGTCAAGACTTGCAGTAAAGGAGCAAAATCATGGACAATAACAACTTTGGACAAGAACTTGCCAAGCAAACTTTAGACCAAATTCCGCAAGCAAATGCCAATGCCAAACGCATCGTGGGACTTGTGAAAGAAGGCGGTAGAATCACCGGCTATCAGCTTTCCGACAATTCCGTTGTGCAAAAACAGCAAGCGGTGAATATGGCAAAGCAAGGACAGATTACCGGTGTCGGCATCGCCCACCGAGGAGATACGGAATACTTGAAATCCGTCCCCGACGGCAACGAAAACAACAATCTTGGTAATCTCCCCTCTGTTTCCCCCGAAGGATAATTTTTAACCGTCAGCGGTCTTTAGACTACTGACGGTTTTTCTTACATATACTGTAAGGTTGCGCTCCGTGGAGCCGTCGCGCGCGGCGCTCACCCGCGCCGCATTTAGATGGGTTCGAATCCCTTATCCCCACATGAAAAAATGCAGATACCCGAATGGGTATCTGCATTTTTTGGCTATGGGCTACAAAAAAGATATTTTTACTGGTTTGTAGTATAGGTTTGAACTATCATATGTCTATTACAGACTGCAATTTAGTCAGCGATGCGCTGACCACAATTTCTTGTTTTTTCATATATCCTTCCATAAACAAAAAATCAGGGTTGCCGTCTTTATCGGCTGGCAACTTTATCATCATCTCTTTTGCAGATTCACGCGTAAACTTATTAACATAATCAAAATTTGAGTTGATAGCTCTGTTCCTAAATACAGACAAGAAAAACAATAGGGATTTCTCATTCCACTTATCCTTATATTTACCAATGGGATACATACCTTGTATATGTGCGTAGCCAACGAAAGGTTTTGCTTGATAAAACATTGCCGTGGCTGTTGTGGTATCACTGAATGTAATAATATTGCCTTTTTCAGTTGTTGCCTGGTTTGTATACCCACCAACACCATTATTGAATGATGAATTAACAATTACTGGATTTTTGCCACTTTCTTCAAATAGTGAACTATTTGTTAATTTATACGCTTTTGTTGGATGGATATCAAATAAATCACCAATACGATATTCGTGCCAATTTTTTGTGTTGATCTTACTCATTGTCATTCCCTGCTCTTTCTAAGGAAATGGATATAACACCGTCATCGGTGCTATTCACAAGACTATTGTATAAAACCTTGTTTATAAGTTTATCATTAAATTCTTTCACATCTATTCCTTGTTTGAACATCAAGTAGTCCGTCATTGTTTTTGTAAAATCTTCTTCACTAATTTCAAATTCCTTTTCCGGAACCTGATAACTTAAATGTTCCGAAGGCTTGATCCACTTGATTGTATCATCACCCGATTGCTTCCGGATAATATCTACCCATTTATCCTCAATATTCTGCCATCGATCTTTAATATCTTGTCTGCCTTGGTTTTTAACAGTCTCCAATCCGTCGTCTTCTATGTAACAGGTAAAGATTTCTTTATTGCCTTGCGGAACACCTGCTCCAAAGATAAAAACAGACGTTTTCACACCCTCAGAAAACACTTTTTCTGGCAGCTTTATGATTTTCAACAAGGTACTATGCTCCAGCAATTTCTTGCCTTTAGAATCTTTTTCCAACTTTTTATCCGGCAAAATAAAAGCACATAAAGTATTTCGCGGAACGCACTTCAGAACATTATCCACAATGGTTAGACAACCATATTTGGATTCAAACGGAGGGTTCATCAAAACTTTCGTGATCGGCGAACTTGCCAAAATGTAGTCGCCATTAACATCTTTTTCGAATTTCCCCTTTTTATCGGTCTTATAACTCTTAGATCTAATCCAATCGCAAGCCTCGACACTGCGAGTATCTAATTGTTCTAAATTAGTTTTACCATCTTTATGTATCAACATATTTGCACACGCGAGAGCAAATATTTCTCGGTCGAATTCGATACCATATAACTGAACATCTTTAATGGTAGCCGCTTTCTTGGTATTTACGCCGCCAGATTCTTTAATCATGTTGCACATTGCTTTGACCAAAAATGCTCCTGAACCACAAGCTGCATCCAACACTCTATCATTTTGGGTCACATCAATAAGTCGATACATAAATGAAGTAATATGATCCGGGGTAAAGACCTGACCGCTTTCAGATTTCTTTTTATATCTGTTGAATTCGTTAAAGAAGATGCCCATTACATCTTCGCCATTCCAATAATCGGAATTTACGCATTCGGATATTTCAGAAACCCACTGTATAAAGTTATCAATTGCTTCTTGATTAGAAGAATTGTTCATTTTTATCTCAGCATATACTTCGATCAACAAATCAAGCTTTAAGTTCTGTTTTTTGCTTTCCTCTAATGATTTTGACAAAGTGCTCAATATAGAGTTCTTCATCAAAGAAAAATCCATCCCTTTTATCAAAATAGCCTCGTATCTTTTAGCAACTAGTGCGCAGGCGGTAAAGATCATTCTGTGATATAAGTTTTTTATACCAAATTCAGTATGCAAACAATCATTGATTTTTTTAGTAAGACTATAAATCTGTTGTTTATCAATGGTGTTCCTTGTGAAAAGAGAAATATAATATGCTTTGTTTTGAAGAATATTTGCCACTTCTGTAACTTCAATGTTATTCTTAAACACGCGCACACTAACCCCGTTATACAAGATACCGACAACTTCTTTGTATTGTGTCAAAACAATATTGCAATTCTTTTCTAATTCATTCACCCATTTCTGAAGAGTAATATCTTCTGCTTCGGATTTTGTCTCTAGAATAATAGCAGGGGCGTTATGATCGTCAGGCAAGTACCATCCATCCGGCTTGTCGTTTACTCCTTTGAACCCTAATTGATTAAAGGTCGTGATTTGCCCTGTTCCTTGCTGTATCTTATCTTCTACAGCGTCAAAGCCTAAAATGATTTTAGCACTGTCTCTTACCTGATCCTCCGTTCTGTGCATTAATCTTTTAGCCATTTTCTTTTCCCTCCAAATCTTTTGTCAGTATCTCTGTTAAATACTGGTTAACGCTATATCCACGTTCGTCCTTTTTTTTTTTTTGCACCTCGTCCATCATGCGGCTGTAAATCTCCGGCGGCAGACGTAGAGGGATCATTATTTTTTCGTATGTCGGGGTTTTCGTTTTGTTCACAATCCCACCTCCGTTTTGATATCATTATATCTTGACATAATGATACCAAATTCAGAAAGAAAGTCAATCATTTTTGGAAAAGAAAATGGAGCATAGTTTGAC
>JAZNGK010000078.1:0-2748 GCA_045576395.1 Faecousia sp.
CAAAACATAAGCGTAGAGCCACAGCCGGATGAAAAGAGGAACAGCAACCGAATCAGCCACGCACGATTTCCCAACGCCAACACAATAGCCATACCGCAAAATCCGCGGCACAGCGCTGCAATAAAGACCGGCAGGCAGGAAAAGTAAAAAACAGAAAACCGTAATGCCAGACACACAAAAACAATCGGCAGACTGATGACCAAAAGCAATTGTGCCGGCAGAGGCTGTGTGATAACAGCTGCGAAAAATGAATCAACCGAAATGGCAGGATTGCATATTGCAAACACCATTCCGACCAACAGACCAATCCCCCACACAAATATAAGAGAATAGATGCGGAATTGATAAGATGCGGCGCTGTGTTTAAAAAAAGAATGTGTATTCATTTGTATGTAACCTCCATCGTTGCAAAAAACAGCATCCTGCAAATATAGAGGCAGACATAATATTTTAGGCGCATAACGACCCAAAATACGGTATGCTCGAATACTATACAACAAAATGCCGATAAATTCAAGTTAAATCGTATATTTTTTCTATTTTTGTGAATTTTGCTTATTTTTATGTTAACATTATTATGTAAACCGTTTTTGAATATTTTGCATATTTATTCAAAAATACAAATCCCGTTCCATATATTGTCTATTTATATCAGTTACGCCACTAGATGTTGATAAAGTGGCGTATTGATATTTTCTATGAGTAAGAGAGCCGAATTCCCCCGTTGTTAAAATTACACAAATTTATCTGCCATACTTGACGATGCGACGCGGTTTTCTTAGGGGTTTTAACTTAATAATGCAAGCAAGTGTGCCCCCAATTACCATCGACAGCATACCAAAACCGAAATTTTGAAACGAGCCGTCGTAAAAAGTGATGCCAAATCCAATCAAAACGATTGCATAGATAAGTACGATAATTCCAATGACCGGAAGGTACTTCCCCTTTGACAGACTTGCCCCAACCAATCCGCCAAGTAATACAGAAATTGCGCGAATGACAAAGACAGAAATACGAACGGCATTTTCGCTTAGATTTCCGTTTATAACAAGGCTTGTCAACCCTGCAGATAACAAAATGCTAACGACCAGTGTTACAGCAAGTCCGATTGCGATTGCGGAAGTTGTGGATTGACTCGATGATGCTTTTGCGCGTGATAATTGTTTCATACTTCCCTCCCCTTTCTGTTTTATGCTATTCTCTAATGGCGCAAAAAAGAACAGGGACAGTAAATGTCCCTGTTCTAACATGAAAAGTTATTTTGCCATTTGCGCTATCATCTTATCTAAAAGATTTTTTGCCGACAATTTATCCTTTGCAACTGCCGTATAGTAAAATTTTACCTTCGGCTCTGTTCCGGACGGGCGTGCGATTACACTTCCGTTATCACCCAGCAAAAACTCCAACACATTTGATTTCGGAAGCTTAATTTCGTATTGCGTGCCGTCTGTCAGGTTTTTGGCAATACTACTGCGATAATCGCGAACCTGCGTAACCTTCACACCACCTATTGTATCGGGTGCATTCTGCCGTAAATCAGCCATCATTTTTGCCGCTTTTTCCATAGCATCTGCACCGGTTAACTCGATGCTCTGAACATAGGCGAGATAATAACCATAGGTGGTATAGAGGTCAGCAAGGGCATCTAGGATTGTCTTTCCTTCTTTTTTCAAGGATGCCGCCAGCTCGCAGACCAGCATTGAAGCAACAACCGCATCTTTATCGCGGGCATATGTGCCTTTCAAATAACCACAGCTTTCTTCAAAGCCGAAGATAAATTTGTCTTCCTGTCCTTTTTCTTCCAACGCCAAAATCTCGCCGCCAATATACTTAAATCCGGTAAGAACAGCGTGCATATCAATATGATAATATTCAGCAATTCTGTCTGCCAAAGGTGAAGACACGATGCTTCGAACTACAATGGCATCTTCGGGAATGTCTCCTTTTGCGGAGCGCGCTTTTAGGATATAGTCCATCAGCAAGCAACCCAGCTCATTTCCTGATAACTTCTGGTAGCCGCCCTGTCCGTCCGGAAGGGCAATTGCCACGCGGTCAGCATCGGGGTCGGTGCCGCGGGTTACATCGCAAGGAACGGTTTTAGCGACCTTGTAGCTCTCATTTAAGGCCGCATCGGTTTCCGGATTGGGATACTCACAGGTCTTAAAATCGCCGTCGGGTTTTTCTTGGCAGTCAACCACTGTAACATTCACACCCAAGCGACCCAAAATCTCACGCACCGGCTCATTACCGGTACCGCACAGGGGGGTGTATACAACATTTAGGTTTGCAGACGATATTATCTCCGGCGCAACCGCTTCGGCAAGAACGGTTTGATAATATTTTTCCCACATATCCTGTCCGATATAGCAGATTAATCCTTCGTTCATATAATCGGCAAACGATTTTGTTTCGGGGATAAAATAAGGAATTGTGCCGATTTTTTCTGTTACAATTGCGGCAGGCTCATCAGTCATTTGACAGCCATCGGGTCCGTAGCATTTTACACCGTTGTATGCGCCTGCATTGTGGCTGGCCGAGATAACAATGCCACAGCCGCAACCAAGCTCCCTAACCGCGAAGGACAGCATAGGAGTGGGCGCCAATCGGTCATAAAGGTAAGTTTGTATGCCGACTTCTGCAAATGCAACGGCACAAACCTCGGCAAAAAGCTTTGAATTATGGCGAGAATCATAGCCAATTGCGGATTTTTGCGGCAAATTCGTGGATGAAAGCCATGCGGCCATACCC
>JAZNGK010000079.1:0-1699 GCA_045576395.1 Faecousia sp.
AATAGAGCGGGGAAGTTTCTTCTCCGCTCTATCTTAAATTTTTTGCTTTTTTACAAGCGCAGTTATTTGCATTTGTAAAAGAGTAAAAATAAAATGAGATGGAGAGGCATATGGAACAGAAAATTGCACTCGAACTAAAAAATGTAACAAAGACATTTGGTCGTGTTGTTGCGAACAAAAATGTTTCCCTGCAAGTTAAGAAGGGCGAAATTTTGTCCGTGCTCGGCGAAAACGGCAGCGGTAAAACAACGCTGATGAATATGGTTTCGGGCATTTATTATCCGGACAGCGGGCAGATTTATATTGATGGCAATCCGGTAGAGATTGCTTCGCCGAAGGATGCATTTAACTACAAAATCGGCATGATTCATCAGCACTTTAAGCTAGTGAATGTTTTTAGTGCGGCTGAAAATATTGTATTAGGTCTTGAAGACGAAGAAGGCTTTGATATGCCTAAGTATATTGAAAAGATAAAGGCGATTACTGCGTTATACGGCTTTGAATTAGACCCGTACAAGAAGATATATGAGATGTCAGTTTCCGAAAAACAGACGGTAGAAATTATCAAGGTGTTGTTTCGAGGGGCAGACATATTGATTTTGGATGAGCCGACTGCTGTGCTTACACCGCAGGAAACCGTAAAATTGTTTGCGGTACTTCGCAACATGAAAAAGGACGGCAAGTCTATTATTATCATCACGCATAAACTCCACGAGGTGCTTTCGCTTTCGGACAGCGTTGCCGTATTGCGAAAAGGCGAATACATAGGCACGGTAGAAACTGCAAAGACAAACGAGGAGCAACTTACCGAAATGATGGTGGGCAAGAAGGTTTCGCTCAACATCGAAAGAAGCGAACCGCAAAACTGTGCAGACCGACTGGTCGTTGACGGGATTTCTTGCGTAAACCGCGAGGGTGTAAAGGTGCTCGACAATGTATCCTTTACTGCGCGTTCCGGTGAGATTTTGGGTATTGCGGGTATTGCCGGCAGCGGTCAGCGCGAGCTTTTGGAAGCGATTGCCGGATTGCAACATTTAAGCGAGGGTAGCGTGGTTTACAACAACCCTAAAAATGGCGAAAAGGAAAATCTGCGCGATAAAACGCCGCTGGAAATCCGACAGATGGGCGTTCGTCTGGCATTTGTGCCGGAGGATAGACTCGGCATGGGTTTGGTCGGCAACATGGACATCGTAGACAATATCATGCTTCGCAGTTATAAAAAGGGCAAGTCCATCTTTTTGCAGAAGAAAGGTCCGAAAACACTTGCGGAGGAAATTATTGATCGTCTAGAAGTTGTTACGCCGTCGGTCAATACGCCGGTAAGACGACTTTCGGGCGGTAATGTGCAAAAGATTTTGGTTGGCCGTGAAATTGCATCTGCACCGACGGTGCTGATGGCAGCTTATCCGGTGCGCGGCTTGGACATTAACTCGTCATATACGATTTATAATTTGCTCAATGAGCAAAAGAAAAATGGCGTAGCCGTGATTTTTGTCGGCGAGGACTTGGATGTTTTGCTTGAACTTTGTGACAGAATTGTTGTCATTGGCGGAGGACGCATTGCCGATATAGTTGATGGCAGAACGGCAACGAAAGAAGAGATTGGCCTTTTGATGACGAAATCGAATACAAAGCCGGAAGGGAGTGACGCTGCACATGAATAAGATAGATACAAAACTGATAACTGCGATACACTCCG
>JAZNGK010000080.1:0-1631 GCA_045576395.1 Faecousia sp.
AAACGGCGCCGTAGAATTGCGTTGTGCCCGTTATCCGTTGAAACGACCGGGGTTTAGCAAAGATACTCTTATTTCTTACTGTGCTAAACCTTGGTCGGTTCGCCGGGTGAGCGAAAAAATGTTGGGCGATGTCAAACAACCATCTAATCCTGTTTTTCAAGAAACAGTGAAAGGTGGTGAAAATCATTGAAATCAGATTACATTGGATTTCGCATCCCCCAACAGGATAAAGACGGGCTGGCGCAGTTTGCGCGGGATAACGCCACGACCAGCTCACAGGTCATCAGATATTTGATAAAACAACTTTTGAAAGGAGAACAGAGAAATGGCAAGCAATCAGTATCAAACCAGGGCATAGATGCTTCGGCATCAACTGAACCTTCAAAATGGTATGAACAGTGGTAATCCCTACCACGCTAAGCACATCACAGATTTCTGTAATTATGCGGATTCCGTGGTGGCTGCGGCAATGGAAGATTTGCGCAGGGAGCTGACCGTGATAGTTCAGCAGGAATTGAAAAGCGGAAAGGTTCAGGTCGGTATTGACGAAGGAGCCTTCCGCAAAGCCAAGAGCAAAATTGACAGCCTATTCAAAGATATTGGCAGATTCATACGGTGACGGCAAATCAAAACCACTCTTGGTCGGAGTGATGCCCAGGCAGGGGCGGGCGGGCGGACGCGCCAGAAAAAAGTCCCGAAACCCAGCCCCCTGGATACTATGGGGACAGTTCTGCGTGATGGCAGGGCTGTCCCCGCTTTTTGCGTTTATGCTTATTTACACCTTTTCGCCGGTATCACGCATAATCAGGTGTGCTTCATAATCGCACCCCATTGCTTCTGCGATAACCTTGATGTCTTGCTCCTGGAAATTATCACGGGTCAATTTATTGGAAAGGTTCTGGCGGGTCTGGTTGGTCAGTTCGGCAAGTTGTGCGACAGTCATCCCGCGACGCTTCAAAATTACACGGATTTTTTCTCCCATAGTCAGATTCATTGTCAGTATCACCTCCGATAACATTGTATATCAAATCGTGTACCCAGTCAAGAAAAAGTTTTCAAAAACACAAAAAGATGTCTAAAAACTATTGACACGCGACATAAAATAGTGTATAATGATAACTGTAAACGGGCACAGCCCACAGAACTAAAAGGAGGAACACCCAAATGGCAACCAACGAAATCATCAGCAAGCTAAACGAACTGACCGAACTCCGCAAGATGGCGGAAGATCTGAACGCCGAAATCGAAGCCATTCAGGAGGCAATCAAAGCCCATATGACCGAAGCCGACACCGACACCCTGACCGCCGGACAGTACAAGGTCTCCTGGAAGCCCGTCACCAGCACCCGCATTGATACCACCGCCCTGCGCAAAGACCTCCCCGAAGTGTGGCAGGAATACGGCAAGACTACCACGACCCGCCGTTTCAATGTCGCCCTGGCAAAGTAAAAGACCGAACACCTACCACAGCATTCGGTCAGACGCAACCCCGAAGTCATCACACAACAGGGGAGCAAGGACATTCTACCACAAATCCTTGCTCCCCACAAGCAAAGGAGCAAAGAAAAATGGATATTTACGCTGAAATCACTGCCCGCATCATTGACCAGATGGAAAACGGCATCATCCCC
>JAZNGK010000081.1:0-20960 GCA_045576395.1 Faecousia sp.
TATTTCCGTCGACTTAATCATTATACTTTTACAGCATGAAGGTTCCATTTTCCCTGCTGTCGATTGCAAACCGGAACAAATCACCCTTGACGATGGCAGCTAAATAACCGTGGTACAAATCAGTATAGTGCTTTTCAATCAATTCCAGTGTTTCCCTCAGCTGCATCATTGCCGCTACCGCATGTTTGCAGGTATAGCCACAGGGGCAGCAGCAGATAAGATTGCGAATTTCGCCATTAGTAAAATCAAACTCCACCTCGTAGGCGTATTCACCCTCCACGATAGCTCTGCCGTGGCCGGCATCTACGCAGATATAGCGAACATGATTATCTACGTAGTACTCTCGACCACGTTCCCAAATGATCTGGGATACCTTCATATCCCCCAGCTTATCCAATACGATTACGGTATCGTCGTTGCCGGTTTCGTATTCATCCTCTTCCTTGACAGGAGGCAGGTACCAAGTGCGGATCTTCTCATAAGGCAGAACAGAAATATCGAAGCTGACAAAGTGAGAACCCGTCATATGCAGCTGACCAGACACATTGGTATCCGCCACGTTGACAACCTTCTTGTAGTCAGCAGTCTTGATCTTAAAGTTCTTATTAACCTCACGGATGATGCCTCGAATACCCTCCAGCCTACCATCCACGAAAACAAAATCGCCTCGCTTCAAATCAAACTGATCATTGAAGTATGTAAGTGTTTGATTTCGTTCCGGGAAGTACACCTGCACCAAGCTCTTCACCGGTACAGTTACCTGCTGAACTAACGGCTCCATCTCCACCTTCTTGAACTCATCATAAAACGCAAAACCAATCGGAAGCTTCATCTTATTTATCCTCCTTGAAGTATTTTTCTAAGCTGCAATATCCTTTTTTCTTTCGCTCATCCACGATACGCATGCCGTCTTCCAGAAAACAATCTATGCCAAATGAGTTTGTCTCTGATAAAAAAGGTTGTTTGCTAAGTTTTCTTAAATCACGATAGGACACAAAAAATTCCAGTATATACGCCACCCCAACACAGCTAAACAAATGCACCACTTTATACACCCGGAAAGTTAAATCCGATCGAACTCTAATGCAAAAAGCATCGTGTCCATATTTGCGTGGATAGAGCTTGTTGAATTGTGAGAAACAATCTTTCACTGTCATTCCGAATACTCCTTTTGAATCGTGTCATTATTGTATCAAGGAAACAGTCCAATAAAACAGACCGTTACAAATAATTTATTAATTGTTTTTTTAGGTTTGACACAATATGGCGGAATATTCTTTGAAGTTGATCTAATGAAAAAACCATTGGTATGCTTACAACGCTGGCAGATGCACTGGAACTTGTTGTCAGTTTTAAATAACAAATTACACAACAGAGAGCAATTCTCTGCCGTGTTTTCGCTTATATGGTTGTTGTTATCCAATAAATAAATCCGTATGCTACAGATGCAGAAACACCGTAAACAATCACCGGGCTGGCGATGGGGAGCGATGGGAGCGCCGCCGGTGGCGAAGTCAAGCGACCTGAGCGAGTGGCCGCGGTCGGCAGATGCCAAGGAGCGCCGTCGACGCAGGCAGATGCCGGGCACCGCAACAGGAGAACATCTTTGCGCCAACGCCTAGGATGAAGCCCTCTGCTTGTGGTCAAGTAGGACCCAGTAATTCGTGTTCCATTAGGACCCATTAAATTTTACAAAAATTGTTGCGTTGTTTGTAGGCTCGTGCTAAAATTAACTTGCGACACAACTTTATATTTGGACAAACTACAGGGGAAATGTTTTTTGTTTCGGCAAAAACACATTCTCCAGTTTTGACGTTCTCTTGTAGTTTGTCAGAAGTTGCGTCGCAGCAATCGGAGTTATGTGTTTTTCAGTGCGTAGCTTCGGCTGCGCACTTTTTTACAAAAAACACAAAAAGAAAGGATTGGTACAAACTATGGGTATTATGGACAAATTGGGTGGCACAGTTCTGCAAGGTATGCTTGGAAATATGAGCGAAGTTTCCACTGAAAAGCTCATGCAGGATTACGGTGCATATCTGATTGATGGAGAAACAATCAAAACCGGCTTTGTACTCATTCGGGATGTTGTTATCTTCAGCGATAAGCGCATTCTGTATTTTGATAAGCAAGGTGCAACCGGCCAAAAGATGCGTGTTGCATCAATCTATTTGGATTCTATCATCAATGTATCTGCCGAGACCGCTGGATTTGGTCTGGACGATAGCGAACTTAACATCGAATACATAACTTCTCCTTACTTCCGAGCAAGCGGTGGTGTTTCCATTGCAGCTAAGAAATTTGAATTCCCCAAAAAGTATCAAATCCAGCCCATTTACAAGTGGCTGCAGGAAGTTGCATACGCAAATCATGTACATATAAATGCATAAACCTTAAAAGGCTTGACCAACTTGGTCAAGCCTTTTTGCTAGAACAATGTGGTTATCCAATAAATCAAGCCGTACACTACGGATGCGCTCACGCCATACACGATGACCGCTCCTGCTATGGTGAACATCTTGGCGCCGACGCCGAGGATAAAGCCCTCTGCTTGTGTCAACTTAGGACGCAGTGTTAGTAAGTATTTGAAAAAGTGTTCGCATCACTTTTTGAAATTCGCTCTGGATCTGTTTTCCAAACGCCACTTTTATCAATTTGTACCATATACCAATTTCCGTCCATACCAACAAAATTCACAGTCGCTTCGCCATTCACAAAATCACTTGCAAATACAACTTCCTTATAGTATTCGCTACTATTATCTAAATCCAGGACACATTTTCCTTCTTCATCAAAATATTTTGCACCCGGATCAATATAATAGTTTGAGTATATCAACAAAAGTCCATCAGAGTAGTCGATTGTTTCTATGCTTTGCCATGCTGGCACAGGCACCTCTACAAAATCACCTCTAATCTTCACAAACATATACGCATTTTTTCCGGAATAGGACCCTCCCTGAATTTCAATATCGTTACTGAAAATAATATTTCCATTCTTTAGGCAATTGTATTTAGTTGTTGCATTTTTTTCAAATCTAGCTAAAATTTCACCATGCGTATCAATTATTGCACATTGCCCGTTCCCCATTATATCTTCTTCGTACATAAAAATAGCTAATCCATTGTGAAAATTACATGCACGCTCAATCGTATCTATTAGCGGAATAACTTCATTACCCTTATAATCAATATATCCAATCCGTTTCCCAGTATAATCTGACTTTTCTACCCACATCAATCCATCTTCACCAAAGGAACCCCAACGGGTATATTGGGATAAATCAAGCGTTTCGTAAACTTCGCTGTAATCAAACCACACCTCTGTTCTTCCATTAATAACCTTATGTGTGGTATAAGGATTTCCATCCAAATCAGGCCATGTTTCCTCAGGAATTGTGGTGGACATTTGCGGTGCATCTGGTCTAATCACATCTGCATCCAGTCCAGACGTATCATTGTAAGTAGATTGTAGCCCCTCTGTGCTTTCTGAAATAACATCAGAGCCTGTTGTTATGGGTTTATCATTTGGAGTTCCACAAGCTGATACAGATATCATTACCGCAAGCACCAGTAAAATTGCAAATTTCTTTTTCATTGTTTTCTCCTTTTTTGTTAATATATATCGCAAGCGATGCCTAGATGTTTTTTAATTATAATTTCATTTTTGTAACGTGTCAAGTTATTTTTGTTTTATTTAAGGTTGTCGCATTCACACTTTATGTTGGTTATACTGATATTGGGTGATCGATATGACAAACAGATTTTGCGACAACTATAAGTATTTAGGCTTAAATATAGCATATTACCGCAAAGAACGCGGTTTATCTCAAATGCGGCTTGCCGAACTAGTTAGTATTAGCCGTACGCATATGAGCAGAATAGAAACAGCCGACTGTGCTGTTTCTTTAGATGTCGTATTTAACATCTGCGATGTGTTAAATGTAAAGCCGTCCAAACTGTTCGATTTTCGTACAGATTAAAAAAGAATTTTTGCAGATTAGAAGCTGTAATATACGCAGCATAAAACTGAAACAGGCTCGCCGATTGGCGAGCCTGTTTGTTATTTAAATAATGTGGTTATCCAATAGATCAAGCCATACACCACGCTTGCACTTACGCCGTAGACTATAACGGGGCCTGCTATTTGGAAAATTTTGGCACCAACTCCGAGGATGAAGCCTTCGGTCTTGAACTCCACCGCAGGTGCCGCAATTGAATTTGCAAAGCCTGTAATGGGCACCAAGGTGCCTGCGCCTGCGCGCTTTGCAATATCGTCATACACACTCAAGCCCGTCAGCAGCGCCGCAACAGCCACCAAGGTCATAGAGGTTGCCGTACCTGCGCTATCCTTGTCCAAGCCCAGGGCAGCATAGCCGTTCATAATCAACTGTCCGATACAGCAAATCAATCCGCCAATCCAAAAAGCATTGATACAGTCCTTGCCGATTGGCGACTTCGGCGACATATCCTGAATCATTTTTCCATATTCTTTTTCCGTCATAAACAATCCCTCCTGTGCTATTTTTTCCGACACAGGAGGGATTATACAATTTTTATTTTTCAGAAAATAGCGCTTCCATAGCCGACCGCGCGGCATCCTGTTCTGCGCGTTTTTTGCTGGAGCCTTCACCCTTACCGACTACATTTCCGTTGATGGCAACCTCCACGACAAAGGACTTGTCGTGGTCAGGTCCACTCTCCCCGACCAAATGATAGCTGATTTGCTGATTTTTCTTCTGCTGTACCTGCTCCTGCAAAGCGGTTTTGTAATCTACATTTTTCATCACCTGCATAGGCACATTACACAGCACAAAGGTGTGAATAAACGATTCCGCTGCCACCATACCACCGTCTAGGAAACAGGCCGCCAAAACAGCCTCTACCGCATCAGCAAGAATGGACGGGCGATTTCTGCCGCCACTTTGCTCCTCTCCATGACCGAGGAGCAAATACTTACCCAAATCAAGCCGCTGCGCAATCTTGGCAAGGCTTTTTTCGCAGACCATATCGGCACGCATACGAGTTAAATCGCCCTCTAAGCGGTCAGGAAAATTCCGAAACAGGTGCTCCGCAACCACCATACCCAAAACAGAATCGCCCAAAAATTCCAATCGCTCGTTGCTTTTCAAGCTATCATGCCAATGTTCATTGGCATAGGAGGAATGGGTCAATGCATTTTGCAGGAATATGATGTTTTTGAATTGGTAGCCGATGGCTGTTTCCAAATCCTTAATCATTCTCGGACTCCTTTTCCGTTAATGCGAGCAAGCTCTGCTCCAATTCCGCAGAAAAATCCGCCTTGACAGCATCTACCGCCTGATACACCGCATTTTCAAACGCCAACGCATCCGATGCGCCATGGGCTTTTATGACAGGCTTGCGAATACCCAAAAACTGCGTACCGCCAATGGTGCGATAGTCCAGCATGGACATCACCGAATCCACGCCCTTTTTGCAAAGCAAATAACCCAGCATCGACAGAATGTTGCGCTTGAAAATCTTGTGCTTCATCAGGCTTCCCATAAACATCGCTGTGCCCTCAATGGACTTTAACAGCACATTCCCAGAAAAGCCGTCGCACACCACAACATCCACCATGCCAAGCGGCACATCTCGCGCCTCGGCATTACCGACGAAGTTAATAAAGCCCTGTTGGCTTGCCTGTTGCAAAAGCGCATACGCCTCTTTTTGCAGCGGTGTGCCCTTGGTATCCTCTGCGCCGCTATTCAGCAGACCCACCTTGCGATTTTCCACACCTAAGTACTTTTGGGCGTACAGAGAGCCGACCACACCGAACTGCAGCAAAAATCCCGCTGTACATTCGGCATTGGCGCCGCAATCCAAAATAACGGTTTTACCGCCCGCCTTGTTCGGCATCACAGGACCCATAGCCACACGACGAATTCCCTTTACGCGTTTGACAAGCAAGGTTGCGCCTGAGAGCAACGCGCCGGTTGAACCGGCAGATATAAACGCATCTCCCTCACCGTCAGCGAGCATTTTCAAGCCCACCATCATGGAGGAATCCTTGTGCTTGCGCACCGCTGCGGTGGGGTCCTCATGGACATCCAGCACCCCGTCGGCATGCACGATTTCAATTCCGGCAGGCAGTGTATCCATTCCCTGCTTGCGGAGTGTTTCAAGAATTTCTTCACCCCGACCCACCAATACAATTTGGGCATCCAAGTGCTTTATCGCCTGCACAGCACCCATAACAGGTTCCAACGGGGCATGATCGCCACCCATTACATCTAGAATAATCTTCATCTCTATATACCTTTTTCTATTAAAGCGTCTATGATTGCCAAAGACCGATTGGCAATTGCCAAATTTTTCTCTGCTTTTTTGCGAATCCGTTGCTCCAACGGAGAAATAATGCTAAAATTCACATTCATCGGCTGGAAATTTTCAATCCGCGCATCGCTGATATACAGCCCCAGCGCACCGATTGCGGTTTCCTTGGGGAAATCGAGAATTTCCTTTCCCAGCACCTTTGCCGCCATGGCAACGCTTGCCAAAAAGCCCGATGCGGCACTCTCAACATAGCCCTCAACACCGGTCATCTGTCCGGCAAAGGCCACCAAGGGATTGCGCCGGTCTGCGTAGTACTTATCCAACAGCTTGGGACTTTGCAGGAAGGTGTTTCGGTGCATAACGCCATATCGGACAAATTCCGCATTCGCAAGCGCCGGAATCATGGAAAACACCCGTTTCTGCTCGGGGAACTTCAAATGGGTTTGAAAACCCACCAAATTATACACACTCTTTGCCGCATTGTCCTGCCGCAACTGCACCACCGCATACGGCTCCTTGCCTGTTTTGGGGTCGGTCAGACCCACAGGCTTTAACGGGCCATAACGCAGGGTATCCTGCCCACGACGCGCCATAACCTCCACAGGCATACAGCCCTCGAACACGCGCTTATCCTCAAAGCCGTGCACCTCGGCCTCTTCCGCGGAAATCAGCTCTGCAACAAACGCATCGTACTGCTCCTTATTCATCGCGCAGTTTACATAATCCGGCGTTCCTCTATCGTAACGGCTCTGCCACCATGCCTTATCCATATCCACAGATTCGGCAGTTACCAACGGGGCGGCCGCATCGAAAAAGTGAAGGTAATCGCTACCGAAGTACGCGCCAATCGCATTTGAAAGCGCATCGGAGGTCAGCGGGCCTGTGGCAATAATCACAGGACCTTCGGGAACTTCCGTAACTTCCCCGTTTACAACCGTGATATTGGGGTGATTGCGGATTTTCTCCGTAACCAAATCGGAAAAGCCCTGTCTGTCTACCGCCAAACAGCCGCCTGCCTCCACACGGGTCGCATCGGCACAGGCAATAATTAAACTGCCCAAGCGACGAAGCTCCTCCTTGAGAAGACCCACCGCATTTTCAATTTTATCCCCTCGCAGGGAATTGGAACAGACCAATTCCGCAAAGGTGTCTGCATGGTGGGCAGGGGATTTTTTGTGTGGCTTCATCTCATGCAGCTCCACCAAAATACCCCTTTGGGCAAGCTGAAACGCGGCTTCTGCACCTGCCAGGCCTGCTCCGATGACTTTTACTGTTGTCATTTGCTCTCCTTGGTCTTTGCGGTTTTCTTTTCCGCAGACTTCTTCTTTGTGGTTTTCTTTTCCGCAGACTCGTCGGACTCTTTCTTCTTATAATAGCCGCGCTTATCCTCGGGCAGGAAATTCTCACACGCCTCATTTATACAGAACGGCTTCATCCGACCGCGACCGGATTTTTTGAACATCGTCTGCCCGCACTTGGGACAATCCTCCGCTGTGGGCACATCCCAAGACATAAAGCCACACTCTGCGCCGCGCTCACAGCCATAGTAAGCAAAGCCGCGCTTAGACTTCCGCTTCAAAATGGTACTGCCGCACTTGGGGCAGCGGCCGGGCATTTTCTCCACGATGGGCTTCGTGCTTTTACACTCGGGGAAACCGGGACAGGCAAGAAATTTGCCAAACCGACCGATTTTCACCACCATATTTCTACCGCAGACCTCGCAAAGCTCCTCGGTAACCTCATCGGGCACCTTCAGTCGCGTGCCTTCCAGGGCGGCCTCCGCGTCTACAAGCTCTTGATGGAAGCCCTTATAGAAATCCGCAAGCAAGGCTTTCCAATTCTGATTGCCTGCCTCAACTTCATCCAAACGGGTTTCCATATTGGCGGTAAATTCCACATCAATGATGTCATTAAAGCGCTCCAACATCAGCCCCGTTACGACCTCGCCCAAGGCTGTGGGTTGCAGGCGCTTGTCTACCTTATTGACATATTCTCTGTCTTGAATGGTAGACACGATGGTCGCATAGGTAGAGGGTCTACCGATGCCCTTTTCCTCCATGGCTTTGACCAAGCTTGCCTCATTATAGCGCACAGGCGGTTGGGTAAAGTGCTGTTCCGGCTTCATTTCCGAAACAGATGCTTTATCTCCCTCCTGCAAATCCGGCAGAGGCGCACCGACAGCTTCGCTCTCCTCGTCCCTACCCTCCTCATAGACCGCCAGGAAGCCGGAGAACTTCACGCTTTGATGCGAGGAACGGAACATATGACCGGCACATTCAGTATCAATCGACACCGTATCATACACGGCATTTGCCATCTGCGATGCCAAAAAACGGCTCCAAATCAGCTTATACAGCCGATACTGTTCCTTCGTCAGGCTCTTTTCAATCCGTTCGGGGTCCAGCTCCACATGGGTGGGCCGGATCGCTTCGTGGGCGTCCTGTGCGCCGGACCTGGTCTTAAACACATGGAACGCGCCATAATGGTACTGCTTTCCGTAACGCGCCTTGATAAAATCAGCCGCGGCAGTCATCGCCTCATCGGACAATCGCAGAGAATCCGTACGCATATAGGTAATCAAACCCAGCGTACCCTCTCCTGCCACATCCACACCTTCATAAAGCTGTTGGGCAACCGCCATAGTGCGCTTGGGTGTCATATTCAGCTTACGGGCGGCTTCCTGCTGTAATGTGGAGGTGGTAAAAGGCGGCGCAGCAGAGCGTTTTTTATCTGCGCGCTTGACATTGGTAACCACAAAGGTCTTGCCTGCAATATCGCGCATAATTTCCTGCACCTGCGCTTCGTTTTCCAGCTCCCGTTTTTTCTTCTCCCCATGATAATGCGCCAAAAACGAGCCGGGCTTTTCCAGCAAATTAAGCGTTACCTCCAGCGACCAATTTTCCTTGGGCACAAAGGCACGGATTTCATTTTCTCTATCCACCACCAAGCGGGTAACCACCGACTGCACACGACCGGCAGACAGACCCCGACGCACTTTCTTCCACAGCAAGGGGGACAGCTCATAGCCTACTATTCTGTCTAAGACCCGTCTTGCCTGCTGGGCATCTACCAAATCCGAATCAATGGCTCTGGGGTTTGCGATTGCCTCTTTGACCACCTTTTGGGTGATTTCATTAAAGGTAATCCGCTGAACCTTCCCCTCCGGAAGTCCCAAAAGCTCTTTCAAATGCCAAGAAATTGCTTCGCCCTCGCGGTCCGGGTCAGTTGCCAGATACACAGTATCTGCCTTTTTTGCCAGCTTTTTCAATTCGTCAATCACATCACCCTTATTGGGTAGAGGGATATACTCCGGCTCAAAATTGCCTGCAATATCCACGCCCATCGTACTCTTGGGCAGGTCCCGCAAATGACCCATGCTGGCTTTCACCACATAATCCGGACCTAGATATTTGCCAATGGTCTTCGCCTTGGACGGCGACTCCACAATCACAAGATTGGAACTCATAGTTTCCTCCGCTTAGATTATTTTAGACTGAAACGCCCACCGGGATGCTTAACCGCAAGCCCTTTTACCGTCAGTAATGTCAGCAACGACAGCACCTTTCCCGAAGGCATATCCAATTTTTCAATCAACGCCGCCGGCTCTTGCGGCTGGGCAGTTAATTGCGATAAAACAGCCTGCTCCACTTCATTGAGGGCAGGGTGTCTATTTTCTAATTCAATATAAGTGGAAACCTTCCCGTTGTCAATGGATTTTTTGCGAGTGGTTTCCTCTTTTTCCGAATCCCCCATGAGATTTAAGGGATTTTGTGCCACCTTTGCTGTGGCTTGTTCACCGGTATAAAGCGGCATATTTGTATGCTTTTGGAGCTTTCCGGGGTAAAGGAATTCATAGTTGCTTAGCACATCCCAGCCGGAAAATACAGGCATTGCACCCTCTTGCAAAAGCGCATTACTGCCGGCGCAGGTTGCTGTGTTGATGTTGCCGGGCACCACAAATACATCTCGTCCCTGCTCCAACGCGCGCTGTGCGGTTATGAGCGCGCCACTCTTTTCGGGCGCTTCGACAATCAGCACACCGTTACTCACACCGCTGATAATGCGGTTTCTGGCAGGAAAATGCCAAGGAAGCCCCTTGGTTTCCGGTGGATATTCGGAAATCAAACAACCGTTTTCCACCACCGCGGCAAACAATCTGCGATTGCTGTACGGGTAGACCACATCCACACCGCACCCCAGCACACCCACCACAGGACAGCCTGCCGCCAACGCGCCCTGCATCGCAGCCGTATCCACACCCGATGCGCCACCCGACACGATATAGCCACCGGAATGTGCAATTTGCGCACCCATTTGATGCGCAACCTGCAAGCCGTAAGCAGAAGCCTTTCGTGTGCCGACCACACCGATAAAGGGAACGCTGTCCCAATCCGGCAGGATACCTTTATAATATAACAGAATCGGTGCAGAGGGTGTATTGCGCAATTTGTTCGGATAGGCGCTATCGGTAATCGGAAGAAGACCAATGCCCTTTTCCGTACATTTGCGCAGGATTTTCTCTGCCTCTTTTAAGTCCTTTTTGCGCAGGCTCTCCGGCAGTTGCTGTTTTTCCAGCACACTGTCGTCTGTATGGAACAGTTCCTCGGGGTCAGAAAATTGCGCCAAGAGCTGATGCTTTTCACGAAGCGTTATGTCGTTTAATTCTGCAAACCAGATCCAATGGAGCAGCATATGCTTCACCCTTTTCTATCTATCTTTTCATCTGCCACATAACAATCGTTGCGGCAATTGCCGCATTGAGCGATTCACAATTGGGATTCATCGGAATAATCAGCGCGTGCGCGGCACTGTCCAAAATCTCCTGCCGTACACCCTGCCCCTCACTGCCGATGACCACCGCCATGGTATCAAGCGGCGCGCGCCTTAAGTCCTGAGCCGTATCGTTCAAGGCCGTAACGCCCACAGGAATTTGCGCAAGCTCACACGCCTGCTTTGCCTGTTCCCAAGTTGTCTGCGCAAGCGAAACACGGAACACCGCGCCCATACTCGCACGCACAACCTTATGGCTGTACGGGTCGGCACAGCCCTCTAGCAGTGCCACCGGAATTTGCAAAGCATCTGCCGTACGCAGTATGGTTCCCAAATTGCCGGGGTCTTGAATGCCGTCTAATAACAGCATACCGGGCTTCGGTACAAACGGCAATTGCTCCGGCACACGACACAGAAACAGCGCCCCCTGTGGACTTTGCATAGGTGAAATCGATGCCATCACATCTCTCGGCACCACGACTGTGCGGACATTATCGGGGATTTCCATATCCACATCCTCGGAGAGAATCACCGTATGCAACCCCCACGCCCAGCGGATTGCCTCTTGCAACAGCTTTGTACCGTCTGCCACAAACAGACCCGTTTCCTCCCGTTCCTTTCGCGAGGTTAAGAGCCTTTTTACCTGCTGTAACAGCGGATTTTTTCGGGAAGTAATTCGTTCTCTCACAGCTTTTGCACCGCGTTCAATGCCGCTGTGCCCCCCAACAAAACCATCACATCACCCGGCAGAATTTCATAATCCGCACCGGGTGCCACATTGATACCCTTACCCTGTCTGACAGCGATGATATTCACGCCCAGCCTGGCTCGCACATTCAAATCCTTCAAGCTCTTACCAATCCAAGGTGTCGGAGCCGGCACCTCAATAATGCCGTAATCGTTGGAAAGCTCAATATAGTCGAGAACATTCGGGCTGGTTAAATTCCGCGCCAAACGGCTTGCCTGCTCCTGCTCGGGAATCACAACCTTATCTGCGCCCAGCTTCAGCAATACCTGCCGATGCACTTCATCGTGCGCCTTGCAGACCACATAGGGGATTCCCAATTCCTTCAAATTCATCGTGGCAAGCACCGAATCGCCCAAGCTATCACCGATTGCGACAATGGCACAGTCAAAATCCATCGCGCCCAGCGCCTTTAGGACCTCTTTATCGCGCGCATCTCCTACCACCGCCTGGGTTACATCCGCGCTGATTTGTTGCACCAATTCATGGTTATGGTCAATCGCCAGCACCTCACCGCCCAACTGGCACAGGCGTTTTGCCGCCTCACTACCGAAGCGCCCCAAGCCTACAACAATATATGACCGCATACGCATCCTCCTATCCGATGAGTAAATTCGTATCTGCATAGCGGAAACGGTCTTCCGCCTTATTTCCGATTAAAAAGCCCAAACTGATGGTCAGCACACCCACCCGTCCAAAGTACATAAATAAAATTATCAAAATTTTGGCAGGCACACTTAGCATCGTGGTTACACCGGCTGTCAAGCCCACCGTTGCCAACGCGGAAACGGACTCAAACAGCCCGTCCGTAAAGGAAATAGGCGAGGTTGCCGTAATAAAACAGCCGCCGAAAAACGCCAAGGAAACCAACATAAAGAAAATCGTCATGGCATCGACTGCCTTTGCATCGGGAATGGTGCGACGGAATATATGGACTGTCTGTTTTCCTCTTGCCTTTGCCCATATAAACAGCACCAGCACCACAAAGGTAACCGTTTTCATACCGCCGGCAGTAGAGCCGGAGGAGCCGCCTATCAGCATTATCACCATAGAGAGCGCCTTTGTGCCGTCGGTGAGAAATGCCTGGTTGAGCGATGCAAAGCCTGCTGTTCGTAGCGTTACCGCTTGGAAAAAGCTATTTAACAGTTTTTGTCCAACAGGCATTGTACCCAAGGTCTGTGGGTTATCCCATTCCAAAAGCAAAATCAGCCCGGCACCCAAGGTAATAATCGTTGCGGTTGCGATCAGCACCAGCTTGGTATACACACTAAACTTGCGGAAGGAACGCACACTTGCCAGCTCCCCCCACACAAAAAAGCCAAGACCGCCCACAGTAATGAGTACCATAAGCGTAATGAGTACCACAGGGTCATTGTTAAACGGTATCAAGCTCTGCCCCGGCGCAAGTGCGCCAAAAACATCAAACCCTGCATTACAAAAGCCGGAAACCGCATGGAAAACGCCCCAAACAACGGCTTTCCGCAAGCCGAATGTCGGCAAGAAACGGAACATAAGCACCAGCGCGCCCACAAGCTGTATGCTAAGTGAGCCGAACAACACAATGCGTTGTAATCGAACAACGCCTTGCATATCATTTAGGCTCATAGCCTGCGCCATAACGATACGCTGTTTGAGCCCCACCTTTTTCTTCAGCAGAAAAATCACCATAGCCGCCACAGACATAAAGCCCAAACCGCCCACCTCAATGAGCAATAAAATGACCGTCTGTCCAAAGCCGCTCCATTGGCTCCAAGTATCAAATAGCACCAAGCCCGTTACGCAGGTAGCAGAAGTCGCGGTAAAAAGCGCCGGCAGAAAGCCGCAGGAACCACCGCTTCGCGATGCAAACGGCAGGGATAACAGGACCGTACCGAGCAATATGACACCGGCAAACACAAGGGGAATCATCTGCGCTACCGGCAGACGAAACTTCCGCACTCTTTTCCACAGATGGAGCATACCTTTCTCTCCGGACATTGCGCTTCCCCCCCTTCAAAGCAATCATATTTTACCTTATTATAGCAATTTTACACTTCTTTGCAAGCAAGTTTTTCCAAAATGCAACTTACCCTCGGGAAAACCCGCGGGTAAGGCGCTCTATTTTTCTTCTTCCACATAGGCTAGAGAGGTATCCAAATACTGCTCCCATTCATAGGTTTCCGACTTCTTTTCCAAGCTATACGCCTCTCGAATACCCTCACACATTCGCAGGAGCTTTGCCTTCATAATCGGTGTGGCAAACATGTTCCCGTTATCCGGCAACATAGCGTGATAAAACAGCCGCGCGCGGTCTTCGTGGGGATAGCTCATAGAGAGTGCATCGACAAACGCTCTATTCTCACCCTCCAAATAGGCAGGGGCTTCCTCTACCGCATAGCTGGAAGCGTATGCAAAGCCTTCGGGATTGAGTTCATTCCATGTGTCATAATCCCGACTGTTGCCCAGCACATGGCTGTCAATTCCATACGCCATGCCTTGAATCAGCGATTGCACCACATCCCCTTGCATGGATATCAGAACCCAGCAATCCCCGTTTTCCCAGAATTGCACCCATTCTTTATCCCCTTCAATGCTCTGCACCAAGGAAATGCGAATCCAACCTGCCTCCACCGTCTTTTGCAGAAATCTGGCAGGAAATTTTGCCAATAACGGCTCGAGCTTATCCAACGCGCCGTTGATAACCTGCGGATGATGCTCCACAGAAACAGTATGGCCGCCTGTGTACTTCGTTACATCCTTCCAAAGGACAAACTTAACCCCGTATTTCCATTCCATTGTGGTGGCTCTCTCGCGGCACTTGGTAATGCCCTCGGTATCCGGCTTCTCTGCCGTATACAATGCGCCGGTATGAACAGTGGCATCCTCTACCGGTGTTTGGGTAATATCCCAGCGGTAAAGGGTTTGCTCTGCGGTTTCCTTTTTTGCCGCCACAATCCAAACCGTATTGCCGTTGCCATGGATTGCTTCCGGTGTCTGCACACCGGACAGCATCACCTGCGCGGTACACTTACCTTCTGCCAATTCATAGAATGACAGTTCCAAGCCCTGCTCGGTTTCTTGATATTCCACAGCGCCGTTCATTTGCAGTATGCCCACTCTGCCATGACGATCATCGTCGGTAGGCAACGGTTCTAAGAAGCACTTGGATTCTCCGCCACGCGTTCCGAACAGAGATTGGAAAATCGTTCCGTTCTGCCAGCCGGCAAAGTACTGCTGACCAAAGGTTTGCAATTTGGCAACGCCCTTGCCATCGCCCAGGTGCTCTCCGGTTTCCGTAGAGATGTACGCAAAGCTCACGCTTTCCTTTTCGTCCACAATGCGACACAACAAAACGGTACCGTCAAAATAGACGCCCTCTAAGCTCTGTGTCGTTGCAGTTTGTTGCCGCAACAGACGGGAAATGCCCGTTCCGATGTTCAGCGCCCGAATCTCGTTACCGGTGGAGTAAAACACCTCATTTCTTGCAAGGCTAATCACCGGTGTGCCGACAACGTTCTCCGGCAAGGTCATTTGCACAACCGTTTGCAATTGGGGATTCAAAATGACAACCAACCGGGCATTGGGCTGATAATATGCCACACCGGTCGGTGCCGTATCAATTGCCGTTATCAGCTTATTGATGTTCAGCGTTGCAATCGGTGTCGCAGACTCCGACGACAAAACCATCAGCTCACGCTGACCCATAATCAGCAGGTTTTCACCGATATTATAGAACCCCAAATAGGTATCCTTCATCACAGAATAAGGTCGTACCGCACCGCCGGTTTCCTTCTCAACGGCACTATTGGGTATGTATAAGCTGTTACTTTCCGCATCTTGAAATGCGGAATCGTCATTTGAATCGGAAGGCGGTAGCGGTTGCTTTTTGCAACCTGCCAGCAGCAACGCCACCAACAGAAATATCCACAATCGTTTCATTTACTGCCTCCTTGCCAAAGTATAGTCATCTCCCTGCCGATAATACGGACAACGGGTCTTTTTCGGATTGGTATACATACGGTATACCTCATCCTCATCTAAGTCCATTTTACAATAGTACTCGTCAAACTCCTCGTCGTAATCATAGTACCAACAGGTTTCACACGCTTGTTCCATGCTCTAAACTCCTCACATATGTATCTACATCAAAGGGACGGATTTTCTCGTCCTTGCGCAGATATAACGGGTGGTGTGGGTGCCCTTTTTTGCTCACGCTTCCGGCACAATACCACTTCGCCCCATACGCCTGCCCCACCGCCAGCATATCCTGCAAGCACTGCGGCAAGTACGCCCGTTTCTCGATAATCGTACCCCATGCCGCCCAAACTGCCGGTTTTTCGGAAATGGACAGGACATAGCGAAAGGCTTCTAAATTTTCCTTATGTAGCTGCAAATTACAGGTCTGCTCCATATCATTGGGGTCGGTTGCCCGTTGGGCGTATACATTAAACATAATAAAACTGTCAAAACCGTTGCCAAGGGCAATCCGTTCCACAGATTTTAAGGTGTTGTCCAAATCCCCCGGCTGTGCCGTTGAGGGATTGATGCCGATGCAAATCAACGGATTGTTGCCCCGCGTACCCAAAATATACCGGTATTCGCAATAGAAATTGGGTGCATACAGCCACTTTTCAATATCATAGCTGTCGCTTGGCGTATTGGCGCCTGCCAGCGCTTGCCGAAAGGTAACAAACGGCACTGCATCGGTGGTCATTGTGGGAATATGCATACCGCGCCCCCCCTATGCCCAAAAAACAATGTCTACGGGAATATCATATTTCTCCGTAGGCAAACAGTCCATAATTTGGAAATCGTAACACAGCGCCAAGGTGGGGTGGCTTGGCTCTTGCGCCAAAAAGCGATCATAGTAGCCACCGCCATAGCCCATGCGTTCACCGTTTTTGGTAAAGGCAAGTCCGGGCATCAGCACCAATGCCGTCTTATCCTGCGCAACGGGCGCATCCGCAACAGGCTCGGGAATACCCCCGTAGCCCTTCTCCACCTTGGACAGGTCCGTCATATAGATAAAGCGCATATCGTCCCCATAGACCTTGGGAACGGCTACCCGTTTCCCGTCCCGTAACGCCTGCTCCAGAATCGGTAGCGTTCGTACCTCCTGGTTATAGGACAGGTACCCATAGATGGTTGTGGCGTTTTGGTAAGCCTCGGACGCAAACAGCAAATTTGCCAGCTGATGACTGCGATGCACAATATCCGCTTCCGTCATCGCCCGTTTCTTTTCGCGCAACCGAAGCCGTAGTGTCGCCTTATCCATTCTGCTCCTCCTTGGGTTGCTTGCGGAACAGACGGAACCAAAAGAACACCGCCAGCTGACCCGGAACACCCAGCAAAAACAGCTTCCAAATATTGACCTTTATGAACACCAACAAAAATATATACAGGCTTAAAAGTACGCCCCACATAATTATGGAAATGAGTGTCTTATTCCAACGGAAATCACGCCAAGCCGAGCGCAGGCTGAGCATCACAATGGCATCTGCCGGAATGGCAAAGATAAATGCCACCCAGCTTTTCTCAATCCCCAAAGAGGACACAATCACAAAAATGAGTAACGCCACAAACCACACAAGCAACGAGCTCAAGCCCAAAATGCTCTGCTTGTCCGCTTTCCGCTTGAGGGTCTTCTCCACAGCCTTTTCCATTTTTACCACTACGGCACCTTTATCCTCCGGCAAACGATTCGGGTCCGACAGCAAGTCGTTCACGCTCACGCCAAACAGCTCGGAAAGCTGCACCAATGTCAGCACATCGGGCATAGATTCTCCCCGTTCCCATTTGGATACTGCCTTATCGGAATAATTCAATTTCTCCGCAAGCCCCGCTTGGGTCAGCCCTTTGCACTTTCGATAGGAAGCGATATTGACACCCAATATGGCTTTCAGTTTTTCATCGTTCATGGTTTGCCTCCAAGACATAGTTTCTTTCATTTTAGCAGAAAACAGCGCATTTTTCAATACAGAAAAATGCCACCCGATGGGGTGGCATTTATGTATCAATCTTGGGGAAATAGCTGTTCATAGCAGTACTTGATGATGGCGCTTCTTGTAACGATACCGATAAAGGTATCCTTGTCATCAACGACAGGCACAAAGTTCTGACCGCTTGCCCGTTGCACCAGGTCATGCATATCGGTAGTAACCCGAACGGGTACATTATCCTTCCTGCGCGTGATTTCCATAATCCGACGCGCTTCCGCTTGACGCATATCCATATAGCACATATTCTTCAGCGCCCACAGCAGGTCGCCCTCGGTAAGTGTACCCCGATACTCGCCACGCTTATTGAGAATCGGTAACGCGGCAAAGCCGGATGCTTCCATTTTTTCCAGCGCCTGTCGGACTGTATAATCATCATACAAGAAGGCGCACATAGCCTTCGGTGTTAAGAAGAACAGGATGTTATTCATGATAGCTCCTTTACAGCATGGGTTCGGTGGCTTTTCTGCCGCCACTATCATTATAGCATAGATTTGGAAAATAAGCATATGAAATATTTGTAAATAAACAAGAACGATACAGAAAAAACACAGCCGTTTTTGTGCATTATGTATATTTGCACCGCGTACGCATATGGCTTCGCTATCAAATTTTGCAAATTCTACACCTCTACTCACGGTAGAATCCCCACTCTCCTGTTTGAGGAACGGAAAAACGGCAACGGTAGGGTGTAATTCCCCCCGTCTGTGTTATCATTATATATAAGAAAGGCGGCGATATTATGGCAAAACGAATCAAACTGCGGGACAGGCTGCTCCCCGATTACACCCACGGTGAAGAAATTATGAATATGGTTACCCATATCGTCGGTGGCGGGTTGGGAATTTCGGTATTACTGCTTTGCCTTTGGAAAACCGTTTTGGCAAAGGATATTGCCGGCATCGTCGGCTCTGCCGTTTACGGAGGTACTATGATTATCCTGTATGCGATGTCCAGCATCTATCACGGACTGCGACCGAGCACAGGCAAAAAGGTAATGCAGATCATCGACCACTGCACCATCTACTTTCTGATCTGCGGCACATACACGCCAATCCTGCTGGCAGCCTTTCTGCCTGTGTATCCGGCTTTGGGCTGGGGACTTTTGGGCGCGGAATGGGCGCTGGCAATTCTTGCCGGAACACTCACCGCCATTGATCTGAAAAAGTACAACGCCTTTTCCATGATCTGCTACATTGCCATGGGTTGGGGAATCATTTTCTTTCTGCCCCAAGCAATCGCAGTGCTGACAAAACCCGGCTTTTTGCTTTTACTCAGTGGCGGTATCGTCTATACCTTGGGGGCAATTCTTTACGGAATCGGCTCAAAAACGCGCTGGTTTCATTCGGTGTTCCACATTTTTGTGGTGCTGGGCAGTCTTCTCCAATTTCTTGCAATTTTCCTATATGCGCTATAAAAATCCTGTTGTTGCGGCGTTGCCACAACAACAGGATTTTCTTTATTCTTGGAAGGCATCGAACAGGGTGGTTTCTTGTTTCTCGCTGATTTCCTTGCCTGCCATGCAGTCGGCAAACTGTGCGCCTGTCATAGTCTCATGCGCCAAAAGGAATGCTACCACCTGTTTCATTTTGTCCGCATCACGAGTCAAAATCTGCTTGCACTGGTCGTATGCCCTGTCAATGATTGCCTTCACCTCATCGTCGATAGTACCGGCAACCTTTTCAGAATACCCTTTGACCTTTTCGTAGTCGCGACCGATAAACAACTCATCACCGCCGGTATAGGACACCACGCCCAAACGCTCACACATGCCATAACGGGCGACCATATCACGCGCCAGCTTAGAAGCGCGGTCGATATCATTGGATGCGCCGGTGGAAATATCCTTTAGAAACAGCTCCTCTGCCACACGGCCGCCCAGCAGACCCACTATGCGCTCGTACATCTCGTTACGGGTCAGGTGGTCGCTGTCCTCTCTGGGAGTCGTCCAAGTCAAGCCCAAGGCATTTCCTCTCGGAATGATGGAAATTTGATGCACCGGGTCATGCGTGGGCAGGCTGTGCATCGCAATTGCGTGCCCTGCCTCATGCACCGCGGTCAAACGCAAATCCTTTTCCAACCGTACGCGGCTCTTCTTCTCAGGCCCTGCCATAATTTTCATCATCGCATCGTTTAAGTCCTGCATATTCAGTACCGGACGGCTCTGCCGGGCTGCCATAATGGCCGCCTCGTTGAGCAGGTTACTGAGGTCTGCTCCGGTGAAGCCGGCTGTTGCCAATGCCACAGTCTTCAAGGAAACGGAATCATCCAACCGCTTATTCTTGGCATGGACTTTCAGAATTTCCTCACGGCCCTTGGCATCGGGTGAGTTTACATAAATCTGACGGTCAAATCTGCCCGGACGGAGCAGTGCAGGGTCTAAAATGTCCGGGCGGTTGGTTGCCGCCAGAACAATCACGCCTTCCGTTCTGCCGAAGCCGTCCATCTCTACCAGCAGTTGGTTCAGCGTCTGCTCACGCTCATCGTGGCCGCCGCCCATACCCGAGCCGCGCTTCCGACCGACTGCATCAATTTCGTCGATAAATATGATTGCCGGTGCAATCTTCTTTGCCTGGTCAAACAGGTCGCGCACGCGGCTTGCGCCCACGCCCACATACATCTCCATAAAATCCGAGCCGGAGATAGACAAAAATGCCGCATCGGACTCCCCCGCTACCGCCCGGGCAAGCAGGGTCTTGCCGGTACCGGGAGGGCCGGAGAGCAGAATGCCGTGGGGGATCTTGGCACCCATATCCGTAAATTTCTTGGGGTTGCGCAGGAAATCTACCACTTCCTGCAATTCTGCTTTTTCTTCGTCCACACCCGCCACATCGGCAAATGTGATCTTCTTGCCGCTGGGCTGGCCGTGGCCTGTGCGGGCCTTACCGAAATTGGCCATAGGGTTATTTTGGTTGGCCCGGCCCATAATGAACATCCACACCGCCAAAAGCACCAATCCCGCCAAGATCACAGGCAGAATAAAATCGTAGGGGGACAGGCCCTCGCCGGCAATAAAGTGGTAACTTTCCAGCACGCCGGACTGGGACTGGGCCTGCAAGGTGGCCCACATATCCTGCCGGAAACCCTCCGGGTCTGCCAGTTTCGTTACCAGCGTATATTTTTCTTCATAGGGCGTGTGCAGACGAAGTTCCATAATAAGTCGGAGGCCAAGCGGTC
>JAZNGK010000082.1:0-3536 GCA_045576395.1 Faecousia sp.
CGTAATAAATGGTGATATATTCCTTGCCTGCGTCGCGTACCTTCTCTGCCAATGCCTTCAAAAGCACCGAAATATCCTTATTTGTACCGGCAAGCGAGCTGCCGTATATTGACAGATAGTCGCCCTCATGAATATCATAGCCGTCGAAGTCGGAATCACGGGCGGCATAGGTAATCTGCATCGTGTCCACCGTATCCAGGGACTCGGTCATGCTATCCACATTTTCCTGCACCTGGCCCTCGGGGTTGAAGTTTAACATCGCGGTAATGCCCTGGGGCACCGTCTTGCTGGGAATGACCACCACCTGCTTGGGAGTCAGCGCATCCACCTGCTCGGCCGCCATAATGATGTTTTTATTGTTCGGCAATACGAACACCGTTTCCGCAGGCACCTTATTCACAGCCTCCAAAATATCTTGGGTGCTGGGATTCATGGTCTGACCGCCGGAGATAATCGCATCCACGCCCAAATTTTCAAACACAGCTGCAAGGCCGTCGCCTGCGCAAACAGACACCACGCCCAACGCCTTTTCGGGCTCGGCAATCTTGGGCGCCAGCTCCTGCTCATTCATCACCTTTTCGGTGTGTTGCAGACGCATATTCTCAATCTTTACCGTAACAAACGAGCCATAATCGATGGCTTCGTGCAGGGCTTTACCGGGGTCATTGGTGTGGACATGGACTTTAATAATCTCGTCATCGTCAACCAATACCAGGCTATCACCCAGGCTGCTCAAAAATTCGCGAAGCTTTTCGGGGTCGTTTTGATTCTCGCGAGAGATGATAAACTCGGTGCAATAGGTGAAAGTGATGTCCTCGGTGTTAAAATCGGAGAAATCCGCCTGCTCGGCAGTCTCCTGTGCATTACCCTCGGGCGCGACAATATCCTCACCGCGAAGCGCGCACAGCATCGCCTCAAGCGCAACAACCCAGCCCTTGCCACCGGCATCCACCACGCCTGCCTTCTTCAGTACAGGGTTTTGGTTCACCGTATTAGCAAGCGCAACCTTTGCCTCTTCCAAGGCGGCCTCGTGGACATATTCAAAATCCTTATTCTTTTTCGCCGCAGTCAATGCCTTGCCTGCCGCCAATCTTGCAACGGTCAAAATGGTGCCCTCGGCAGGCTTCATAACCGCCTTATACGCCGCGTCCACGCCTTCCTGCAACGCCTGTGCCCACAGCACGCCGTCGCAAATCTCCGCGCCCTTGAGCTTACGGGCAATACCGCGAAGCAAAAGGGACAAAATCACACCGGAGTTACCTCTTGCGCCGCGCAACATCGCCTTTGCGGAGATGTCTGCCGCTTTTTCCAGCGTGGGGTCTTCCGCTTTCCGCAAATCCGCGGCGGCGGCGTTGATTGTCATAGACATATTTGTGCCCGTATCACCGTCCGGCACAGGGAACACATTCAATTCGTTGAGCTTTTTCTTATTGATTTCAATAGCGGCGGCCGCACTAATCATCAATCTGCGAAAATCGGCGCCGTTAATAGTCTGCCTCAATGGTCGTTACCTCCGTCATTTATCCAATCGTAATGGAATCTATATATACATTCACGGCGCGAACCTCAGTGCCGGTACATTGCGTAACCATATAGCGCACCTCTTCGATAATGGCGTTGCCCACAGCATTTAAGTTCACACCGTCGCCCACCATAATGTGCAGGTCAATGGAAATGGTATTATCCTCATGGAATTCCACCTTCACGCCCTTGCCCATAGATTCCTTACGCAACAGGTGATACACACCGTCAGAAACAGAACGCGCAACCATACCCTTGACACTCATGCAGTTAATTGCGGCAGTACCGGCTATGTCTGTGTAGACACCGGCGCTGACGATTACAGAACCATTTTCCGTATTTTGACGAATCATAAAATACCTCCTAAGTGATAGTTAAGCGTACATGCTACACAATACTTTCTTCCCAACAATCGGGGGCGGTCAGCCCCATCATTTTGACCAGCGTAGGCGCTACATTGGCAAGACCGAATTCGCCCTCTTTTACCTTCCACTGTCTATCCTTATCATAAATGATAAAGGGAACGGGATTGAGCGAGTGGGCAGTCCGCACAGCGGTTTTGCCCTTTTTGGTTTCGGTCATTTGGTCGGCGTTACCGTGGTCTGCGGTAATGAGTACGGTGTAGCCGTACTTATCTGCCGCTTCCAAGATGGCTTTCAGTCCACTATCCACGCACTCCATCGCATACACCACCGCATCCATCACGCCGGTGTGCCCGACCATATCGCCATTGGGGTAGTTGCAACGGATAAATTGGAACTTGCCGGACGCAATAGCCGCCACCACTTTCTCGGTGATTTCCTTGGATTTCATAGCCGGCGCCTGCTCAAAGGGAATCACATCCGAGGGGATTTCCTCATAGACCTCCAGCTCCTCACAGACCTTGCCGGAGCGATTGCCGTTCCAGAAATAGGTTACATGTCCGTACTTTTGGGTTTCGGATACGGCATACGCGTGAATGCCTGCTTCGCACAGCACCTCGGTCAGGGTGTTCTTGATGACAGGCGGTTGCACCAAATAGTGCTCGGGAATATTCAAGTCGCCATCATATTGGAGCATACCGGCAAATTTCACGCCGGTGTAGCCGGGACGGTCAAACTTGTCAAAGTCTTTCTTATCAAAGGCGAGGGAAATCTCCTGCGCTCTATCACCACGGAAGTTAAACAGCACCACAGAATCCCCGTTTTCAATTTTGGCAACCGGCGCGCCGTTTCTTGCCACCACAAAGGCAGGCAAATCCTGGTCAATCACACCCGTTTCGGCACGATAGGTTTCAATCGCTTCGCTTGCGGAAGCAAACTGACGACCCAAGCCCTGCACATGGGTTCTCCAGCCGTTTTCGACCATCGCCCAATTTGCTTCGTAACGGTCCATCGTTACCTGCATACGGCCACCGCCGGAAGCAATCGCATAATCACAGCCGTCGGTATTCAAGGTCTTGAGGGTATCCTCCAGCATGGCAACATACTCTAGCGCCGAGGTAGCCGGCACATCACGGCCGTCCAACAAAATATGGCAGTACGCCTTTTTCACGCCTGCATCGTGCGCGGCCTTTAACAACGCAATCAAATGATGAATGTTCGAGTGGACATTACCGTCAGACAGCAGACCCATAAAGTGCATCGCCTTGCCTGCCTTGGCGATTTCCACCAAATCCACCCAGGTTTCCGATGCGAACAGCATGCCGTTTTCGATAGATTCGCCCACCAGCTTTGCGCCCTGCGAATAGACCTGACCGCAACCCAGGGCGTTATGACCTACTTCGGAGTTTCCCATGTCATCGTCTGAGGGGAGTCCAACGGCCGTACCGTGTGCTTTCAAGGGGATCATGGGATAATCGCGCATGAGAGCATCAAGAGTAGGCGTATTTGCAGCGGTAACTGCATTGGCAACGCCGGCAGGTGCGATACCGTCGCCGTCCATGACAATCGTGAGAACAGGACCGGTAGCTCCCTTAAATGTGGAGGATTTTTTCAGTTCAGTAACCATTTTGATTGACCTTCCTATATTTTGAT
>JAZNGK010000083.1:0-5212 GCA_045576395.1 Faecousia sp.
ACGACAAGCCCAAGTACACCATTGAGCAGTGCAAGGAACGCGATGCTACCTATGCAAAGCCCATTAAGGTACGGGTGCGCCTGCGTAACACAGAAACGGACGAAATCAAAGAGCAGGAAATCTTTATGGGAGATTTCCCCATTATGACAAATGGCGGCACCTTTGTGATTAACGGTGCTGAGCGTGTCATTGTGTCCCAAATTGTCCGTAGCCCCGGTATGTACTATACCCATGATGTGGACAAGGCTGACCAACATACCTATACCGCTACGGTGATTCCTTACCGCGGTGCGTGGTTGGAGTATGAAACCGACCTGTCTGATATTTTCTGGGTTCGTATTGATAAGAACCGGAAACTGCCTATCACCTGCCTGATTCGGGCGCTGGGTGTGGATACTGACGAGAAGATTAAGGAATTGTTCGGCGATGACCCCAGAATTTTGGCAACGTTGGAGAAGGATACCTGCAAGACACGCGAAGAGGGCTTGCTGGAAATCTACCGTCGTTTGCGTCCCGGTGAGCCGCCTACGGTGGAAACCGCATTGGCACACTTGGAGGGTCTGCTGTTTGATGCACACCGTTATGATGTCAGCGCGGTCGGCCGTTACAAATTCAATAAGAAGATGGATATTTGGAGCCGCTTGTCCGGACAGGAGGCTGCGGAGCCGATTGCTGACCCCATGACCGGTGAAATTCTGGTTATGCCCGGTGAGATTATCTCCCGTAACCGTGCGCATGAGCTGTCCGATTTGGGCGTCTGCGAGGCAGTTGTGAAAATTGGCGACCAAAATGTCAAGGTCTTCTCGAACCGTATGGTGGATATGTCCCGTTTTGTGGACTTTGACCCCAAGCAGTACGGGGTTAAGGAAAAGGTGCGTTTTAGCGTTCTGAAGGAAATGCTGGAAACCGTACCTGCTGACGGCTGGGAAGCGGCAATTGCCGAACGCATTGACGAGCTGGTGCCGAAGCACATTATCGTCGACGATATTATGGCTTCCATCAACTACCTCAACTGTGTAGCAGCGGGCATTGGCACACCGGATGACATTGACCATTTGGGCAACCGTCGTCTGCGTTGCGTGGGCGAACTGCTTCAGAATCAGTTCCGCATTGGCTTCAGCCGTTTGGACAGAGTGATTCGTGAGCGTATGACTGTGCAGGATTTGGAGACTGTAACGCCCCAGAGCCTAATCAACATTCGTCCCGTAACCGCTGTGATTAAGGAGTTCTTCGGTTCTTCTCCGCTGTCGCAATTTATGGACCAGAATAACCCCTTGGCAGAGCTGACCCATAAGCGTCGTCTGTCTGCCTTGGGCCCCGGCGGCCTCAGCCGTGAGCGTGCTTCTTTTGATGTGCGTGATATTCACTACACCCACTATGGCCGTATGTGTCCCATCGAGACCCCCGAAGGTCCCAACATCGGTTTGATTAACTACTTGGCAACCTTTGCCAAGATTAACGAATACGGCTTTGTAGAGGCGCCCTACCGCAAGGTAGATAAGGATACCGGTAAGGTTACAGACCAAGTGGATTATATGACCGCTGATGTGGAAGATGATTTCTATATCGGTCAGGCCAATGAGCCGCTGGATGAGAACAACTGCCTGGTAAACGAGCGTATTACCTGCCGCCACCGCAACGAGATTATCGAGGTGGACCGTAATGTGATTGATTACATTGATGTGTCCCCGAGAATGATGATTTCTATTGCGACCTCGTTCATTCCCTTCCTGCAAAACGACGATGCAAACCGTGCCTTGATGGGCGCGAACATGCAGCGTCAGGCTGTGCCTCTGCTGACCACCGAAGCACCCATCGTTGCAACCGGTATTGAGCATGCCGCAGCGGTGGACTCTGAGGTTTGCTTGAAGGCTACGGGCGACGGTGTGGTAACCGCTGTTTCCGCTGACGAAATTACCGTTTGCTATGACGACGGTGAGGTAGTTACTTCCCGTCTGACCAAGTTTGCCCGTTCCAATGCCGGTACCTGCGTGAATCAGCGTCCTATCGTTACGGTGGGCGAGCGCGTAACGCGTGAGCAGATTATTGCCGACGGCCCTTCCTGCGCCAATGGCGAGGTTGCGCTGGGTAAGAATGTGCTGATTGGCTTTGTAACCTGGGAAGGCTACAACTACGAGGACGCCATTCTTCTGAATGAGCGTTTGGTGCGTGAGGATGTGTTCACCTCAATTCATATTGAGGAGCATGAAACCGAAGCGCGCGACACCAAGCTGGGACCGGAAGAAATCACCCGTGATATTCCCAATGTGGGTGAGGATACACTTAAGGACTTGGATGAAAACGGTATTATCCGCATCGGTGCCGAGGTCCGTTCCGGCGATTATCTTGTTGGTAAGGTTACCCCCAAGGGTGAAACCGAGCTGACCCCCGAGGAAAGATTGCTACGCGCCATTTTTGGCGAAAAAGCAAGAGAAGTGCGTGATACCTCTTTGAAAGTGCCGCATGGCGAGAGTGGTATTGTTGTCGATGTCAAGATTTTCACCAAGGAGAATTCCGACGAATTGGCTCCCGGTGTTACCAAGTCCGTACGCGTTTATATTGCCCAAAAGCGTAAGATTTCCGTGGGCGATAAGATGGCAGGCCGTCATGGTAACAAGGGCGTTGTTTCCAGAGTTCTTCCCGAGGAGGATATGCCCTTCCTGCCCGACGGCACACCGTTGGATGTGGTGCTGAACCCCTTGGGCGTGCCTTCCCGTATGAACATCGGACAGGTTTTGGAAGTGCATTTGGGCTATGCCGCAAAGGCATTGGGCTGGAAGGTTGCCACCCCTGTGTTTGACGGCGCAGACGAGAAGGACATTCGGGATACCTTGAAGCTGGCAGGCCTGCGTGAAGATGGCAAGACCATTCTCTACGATGGCCGTACCGGTGAGCCGTTTGATAATCCCGTAACCGTCGGCTACCCCTACTACCTGAAGCTTCACCACCTGGTTGATGATAAGATTCACGCCCGTTCCACCGGTCCGTACGCATTGGTTACCCAACAGCCCTTGGGCGGTAAAGCGCAATTCGGCGGTCAGCGTTTCGGTGAAATGGAAGTTTGGGCGCTGGAAGCTTACGGTGCTGCCTATACCTTGCAGGAAATTCTGACGGTTAAGTCTGACGATGTAACCGGTCGTGTGAAGACCTACGAGGCGATTGTGAAGGGCTGCAATATCCCCACGCCGGGCGTGCCCGAATCCTTTAAGGTTTTGGTCAAGGAATTGCAGGCTTTGTGTCTGGATATCCGTGTGCTGGATGAAAACGGCACCGAGATTGAGCTGAAGGACGAGGACGAGGATGAGGATATCGTCTACACCGAGCACCACGCACAGCTGGTGGGTACCACCGAGGAAGTGCTGGATGCAGGCTTTGTGATTGACGAGGACGGTCCGGAAGATATTATGAATGTGTACGATGATGCAGACGCAGATGCGGATGCATACGACACAGATGAAGAATAAGGAGGCGACAGTATGGCAGAAGCCACCTTTGATGCGATTAAAATTGGTATTGCATCTCCCGAAATGATTCGGAGCTGGTCCTACGGTGAAGTTAAAAAGCCGGAGACCATTAACTATCGTACCTTGAAACCGGAGCGGGACGGCCTGTACTGCGAAAAAATCTTTGGACCGACCAAGGATTGGGAGTGCCACTGCGGTAAGTATAAGAAGATTAAGTATAAGGGTAAGGTCTGCGACCGTTGTGGTGTAGAGGTTACAAAGGCCAAGGTCCGTCGTGAACGGATGGGTCATATTGAGCTGGCCACACCCTGCAGCCACATTTGGTATTTCAAGGGAATTCCCTCCAGAATGGGCCTGATTTTGGACATCAGCCCCAAGGTTTTGGAGAAAGTTCTCTACTTTGCCTCCTATATTGTTACAGACCCCGGTGATGCACCGCTTGCGAAAAATCAGGTGCTTTCCGAGAAGGAATACCGGGATATGCGCGAGAAGTATGAGGATGACTTCAAGGCGGGTATGGGTGCCGAGGCTGTGAAGGAGCTGCTGGAGGACATTGACCTGGAAGCCTTGTCCGTTCAACTGCGTGAGGAGCTGAAAAATGCTTCTTCGCAAAAGAAGCTGCGCCTTGTAAAGCGTTTGGAAGTGGTCGAGGCATTCCGCGAGTCCGGCAACAATCCTGCTTGGATGGTTATGGATGTGCTGCCTGTGATTCCTCCCGATATCCGTCCTATGATTCAGCTGGACGGCGGTCGTTTTGCAACCTCTGACCTCAATGACCTGTACCGGCGCGTGGTTAACCGTAACAACCGTCTAAAGCGGTTGATGCAACTCCACGCACCCGACATCATCGTACGCAACGAAAAGCGTATGTTGCAGGAGGCTGTGGACGCATTGATTGACAATGGTCGTCGCGGTCGTGCCGTTACCGGTGCCAACAACAGAGCGCTCAAGTCCCTGTCTGATATGCTCAAGGGCAAGCAGGGTCGTTTCCGTCAAAACCTGCTGGGTAAGCGTGTTGACTACTCCGGCCGTTCCGTTATCGTTGTCGGACCCGAGCTGAAGCTGTATCAATGCGGTGTGCCGAAGGAAATGGCGATTGAGCTGTTCCGTCCCTTTGTGATGAAGAAGCTGGTTGCCGACGGCTTGGCAAGCAACATTAAGTCTGCCAAAAAGATGATTGACAAGGGCAAGACTGAGGTTTGGGACACGCTTGACGAGATTATCAAAGACCGTCCCGTTATGCTAAACCGCGCGCCTACCCTCCACCGTCTGGGCATTCAGGCATTCGAGCCGATTTTGGTTGAGGGTCGTGCATTGAAACTGCACCCTCTGTGCTGTACGGCATTTAACGCTGACTTTGACGGCGACCAAATGGCTATCCATGTGCCCTTGAGTGCGGAAGCACAGGCAGAAGCCCGTATGCTGATGCTCTCTGCCAATAATCTGCTCCGTCCTCAGGACGGCAAGCCCGTTACCGTGCCTACGCAGGATATGATTTTGGGTGCTTACTACCTGACCTATACCCGTTTGGGTAAGGCGGAAAAGGGCGCAGAAACGGTGTTCGTTACCGATGCAGGCGAAACAGACTTGCCTGTGAACGAATTGGTAGACGGTGATGTGTTCGTAGCCGCAAATAAGCAGGCAGCAAGCGAGGGCAAGAAGCCTGCAACCTTCCGTCCCAAGCTGCACTTCTCCTCTGTGGAAGAAGCTTTGGCTGCTTATGCTGACGGCTCCGTTGGCCTGCATGC
>JAZNGK010000084.1:0-6210 GCA_045576395.1 Faecousia sp.
CGCCAATGTAGAATCCAAACCACCGGAAATACCGATGACTGCACGCGCATTGATGGCCTTTAATCGCTGGGCAAGTCCCGTTACCTGCATATTGAAAATGGAATTGCAACGCTCCAAGCGGTCCTGCCGTACCGCAGGCACGAAGGGGAGCTTATTTACGGTATAAAGCTTGCCGTCAGAACGAAGGGTTTTCTTATGGCAATCAATAATTCGCGCAGGCGTGATTTTTCCGTAGACCGTAGCAGAATCCCGTACGCGCTTATTCTTGTGTCGTTCGCTCCGAATCTTACTCAAATCCGCATCCTGCACCAGCAGATAATCCGTCTGCAAATCCTGCTGATTTTCTGCAAGTATATTGCCGTTTTCCGCCACAAGGCTATGACCCGAAAAGACCAAATCCTGCGTTGATTCCGTATAGCCCGACGAGGCAAACGCGTAAATACAGCTACAAATAGAGGATTGATGCTTGACCAAATTCTGCCGATAAGTGCGCTTGCCCACAGCCTCATTAGAGGCAGACAGATTTGCAATTATCTGCGCGCCATTGAGCGTCAGCATAGTAGAAGGTGGTATAGGTGTCCACAAGTCCTCGCAGATTTCAATGCCCAACAGAGCACCATCGCCAAGCTTGAAAATCAAATCCCGACCTACGGGAATGTCGTATTCACCCGACAAACCCAACTCACAGGTGGAAACGACGGTTTGGCTTAAGTCTTCCGACGAGGAGAACCACCGGCTTTCGTAAAACTCTCGATAATTGGGCAAAAATGTCTTCGGCACGATGCCGTAAATCCTACCGTTAGACAGCACAATGCCACAGTTATACATCTGACCGCCAATTACAAGCGGCGCGCCAACCGCAACGGTTAAGGCAGGAAATTTCTTGGAATATGCGCAGATTTCAGCCAACCCTGCCACAGTTGCCGTCAACAGCGTTTCTTGAAAGAACAGGTCGGCACAGGTGTAGCCTGTGAGCGCAAGCTCCGGAAACACCACCAAATCACAACCGGCATTTTCCGCCTCTGCGAGCTTATCGCAAATATCCTTGGTGTTTTGCTTCACATCTGCCACGCACACCTGTGGCACAGCACAGGCAATTCTAATATAATCCAGCATAGAAGCCCTCCGCTACTCAATTTATATCGCTATCATACCACATTCTTCCCGTTTTGCAACTAAATATCAGTAAAAATATGGAATTAGTCATTTTCAGAACGGATTTTCTATGCTATACTGTAAGAAAAAGCGGAGGTGTTTACGATGCCAAAATCTGACAACCAAAAACTAAAGATTTTCTATATTTTGGATTATCTGCGAAAAAACTCTCACGAGAATCACCCCGTGAGAGCTTCGGATTTGATTGCTATGCTCGACCGCAATCACAATATCTCCTGCGACCGAAAGACGGTCTACTCGGATGTAGCCGCTTTGCAGGATTATGGCGTGGATATTGTTTCTCTACCCGGCAAAAACGGTGGTTACTATATCGCCTCGCAAAATTTTGAATTACCGGAATTAAAGCTGCTGATTGATGCGGTGCAATCGAGCAAATACCTTACGGAAAAGAAATCCCGTGAGCTGATTGAAAAGCTGCTAACCCAATGCAACGAAAAGGATGCCAAGCTCATGAAACGAAATGTGCTGGTATCCGGTCGCGTTAAGAGCATGAACGAAACTATCTACTACAGCGTTGATGCGATACAAGAGGCCATTGCGCAAAATCGGCAAATCACCTTCCGTTACTTTGATTGGGATTTCGGTGGCAAACGCAAATACCGAGAAAAAGCTTATGTTGCCAGCCCCTACGGGCTGTGTCAGGACAATGAAAACTGCTATCTCCTTGCTCTGTCCGACCGTCATGGCATTACCGCCTATCGCGTAGACAGAATGATTGATATTGCTCTATTAGAGAATCTGCGCACACCCTGCCCGGAACTGACGGGAAAAGCGCTTGTAGACCACGCAAACCGCCTGTTTCAAATGTATTCCGGAGATGCAGTTGATGTAAAACTGCGATTCCACAACAGCCTTATTAATGTCGTCATTGACCGCTTTGGCAAGGATACTATGCTCATTCCCGACGGGGAGGAATTTTTCAACTTTACTGTGCGCGTAGCCGTATCTCCGATGTTTTTAAGCTGGGTAATCGGCTTTGGCAGTAAAGCAAAGATTCTCTATCCGCAAAATGTAGCCGACGAGCTGTGCAAGCTTTGCAGAGATTCTATGAGCCTGTACTGACCGCTTCCTTTTCGCTTGCAAGTCGGAAGGATGTGAAAATCCCTCTCCATTCCTGTTGCACCTGTCCGGCAACCGCCTCATCTGCCAAGGCTGTCAGAACATAATGGTAATTGCCGTCGTCCAGCACGCAGCCTCTACCCACTTGGATGCCGTTTTCCCCATTGGCAGTCCACATCCATTGATACCGCTTTACATCTTTTTGGCGTGTTTGCTGAATTTGCAAATCTTTCTTATCCATACCGGTTGCGTTGCGAATGGTCTTTTGCAAATCACCGGATGCAACGGTCTGCACAGTAAGCGCGTAATTCTCGCACAGATACAGCTCCCCTGCCCCATCGTCCTGTAATGCCGGTGTAGACAGCTCCGGCGGAAGTTGAAGCTGTATCCGCTGTACAGTAGCTACCACGGGCGTGTCTTGCACATCCGCAACGGTTTCCATAGACTTTTCCTTACCGCATCCGGCAAGTAATATGGCAATTATCGGAATTACCAAAAGTTTTTTCATTCCAAACCCTCCCAAAAGGAATTTTAACAATGCTTATCTACCTGTTAATAATAAATGCCATTGGCTTCGCAGTTATGCGCTATGACAAGTATCTGGCAAAAAATAATCTTTATCGTATTCCCGAAAAAAGCCTGTTTGGCATCGCAATTTTTGGCGGCAGCCTGGGGTGCTTAATCGGTATGTACACCGCGCGCCACAAAACCCGTCATCTCTCCTTCACCCTTGGGATACCTGCCATACTGCTCATTCAAATATTTCTGCTCTGCTATCTATATCTAAGATAGAAAAACGGCACAGGAAAGGTTTCTTTCCTGTGCCGTAGCTTTATGGTGTAAAAATGCCATAAACCGCGCAAGTGTCGTCGCGTAGCTTAAATCTGGGATAATCGTTGCAATCCGCATCCGCATCCTGCGCTTTATAAAGCCTGTCGTACATATCCGCCAAGTGTTCCTCTTGCATTCCCTTAAACAGACCGGAGTAGCCTTTGTAGAAGGCAAACAGCTCTGCCATTTGCGCAAATCCATCGCTAAAGCAGGCCACCTTCACCTCTTTCGTTAAGGGGAACGCCTTTTTTCTTGCGTGGGAAATCCCCTTGCCGGACAAATCCAAGACAAAATAACCGCCTTTTTGGTTGCGCAAGCTCCGATTCTTTATAAGTAAGTGATTACACAGGTTTCTTGCCTCTTTCATCGACACGCCTTCGCGGTGATGAATCCGAATCATTTCCTCCAGCACACCATTGTCCAAATTGGGAAGTCTTGTATCTAAGGAGTAAAACAGCTTGTCGTTTTCAAGCTCTGCAACACCTACGCAATCGCCCAAGCCGAAAAAGTGAAGCTGAAAGTCCTGCTGATAAAAAAGGGCGATTCCGCAAGAAGGACTGTCCTCCGGCTCTTGCAAGCCTTTTCGTGCAAGTGTTTCTTGGTAGGTGCAATTTGCCTGCTTTGTCAGCTGTTTGATACACGCAACCACATCAACAGATTCTTGCGTCCGAAAGGCGTGTGCAAGTCCGTTACCAATCCAATCGGCAAACCATTTGGCATCACTTTCTGCCATAATATTTACATTGCTCAAACTAGATGCGCCATCAATGGCAAAGCAATAATTTTCACCAAATCCAACCACATCTTCATTTGGCGCTTTTGGGTTACCGGGTTTGCAAATATGTTCTACTTCGGAAAACAATGATAAACGCCTCCTATAATAATTAAAACGCCAAGTGCCAGCACCAGCAAATTCCGAACTGCCTTGCGATTGAATAAGCCATGGAGAATAATGCCAAATGCGGCAAATACACCCATCAAAGCACCCATAAGCACGATAATCAGACCGGCAATCGAAAGCACATCCATATTACCGACTTGCGAGGAAATGGAAATACTGCCGATGGTAAAGCTGACAATACCGGAGAACAGGCCGAGGAATTCCATATTCTTTGTGAGCATTTCCTTTTCCTTCTTCTCCAAAATCACTTCATATTCCTTCGTCTTGGCTTCGAGCGTTTGCTCTATGTTTATCATCTGTTTTCTACTCTTGATTTGCTCGACATATCGCGTATATGTGTTAATGCGAATGGTATAATCATTGCGCTTATTGTCTTCCATATCAATTGCGCGGTCAACATCTTGAAGGGCTCTTTTGTTATCACCGCGCAAGCTACGAAGTCTGCCTCTGGTACAATAATATTTGGCATAATCGGGATTCGCTCTGATGGCATCTTCCACAGCCGCTTCCGCATCTGCCAGATAATTGCTACGCATATCCAAAAGCTCTTGGTTATTCACACCCTCATCTTCGTCATAAAGGAGCGATTCATAGACCTTTGCGACCGCCTCGGCAAACGCATGGGAAGCACCATTGTTTTCATAGAGCGCATCCTTATTCTTCTCTGCCAGCTCGAGTACCTTAATTTTCTCCTTGTTGGTAAGCATTGAGCCGTCATAGAGCATAATCAGCAGCTCACAATGACGGAAAAAGGGATGTTGCGCCTCAAACATAGGACGAAATTCATTTAGCAGTTTCTCCTCATTGGAACGATTCTTCTGCCTACGCTCGGCATTGATAAGCACACAAAACAGCGCAAATGCAAGCTTATCCTCATCCGCTGTGAGGTCGTTTCTGACCTTCAGCCCGTCAAGCATTTTCGATGCCGTTTCCAAATCCCAATCTACCGCATAATCTACCACTGTGGTTTCAAAGGTTCTTGTGATTTCCTTGGGTAGTTCGAGCAATTTTGTACGAATTTCCGCCTCGGAAAGGATAATTTTTTCTTTTTCTTTCACAGCCATATCTCTACCTCCAAAAGTATATCGAAGATTACATTATTGTACTTATAAGGGGTGTTGCTGAATAAATGCGTCTAAAAGCTCTGCGGCAACCATCACCATACGAACACAAGGTCGTTTGGCATAATATTCCGCTGTTCTCGGTGTGGGGTTGGAGTCAGATGGGGGATTGTTAAGTAACTCTCGACAGACAATACTGCCGTTTATTTCACGAAATTGATTTGCCAGCATTTGCACTTGGGCATACAACTGTTTCTTTTTGCTATCATCGCCCGGTGTATCGTAGCCATACAGGTAGCCCAGCACCATAAACATACCGCTTACAGCACCGCAGACCTCACGCAATCTACCCATACCGCCACCGTAGGACGATGCGATTTTTGCAGAAAAGTCCTTCTCAAGACCCGTTACATCGCAGAATGCAACCGCTACCGCTTGGGCGCAGTTATAGCCCTCCAAGAACAGGTCAGCCGCCTTTGTCGCATGATTCATAGCCATTCCACCTTTTTATAAATTCTCTATCAGTGCCTCGGCACATTGGATGCCGTCAATCGCGGCAGACATAATGCCGCCGGCATAGCCTGCGCCCTCTCCCGCGGGATAAAATCCGCGCAAACCGATTGATTGGCGCGTATCGTCGCGTACAATCCGTACCGGTGAAGAGCTTCTGGTTTCCGGTGCGGTCAGCACACTATCCGGATGCGCAAAGCCTGTTAAGTTACCGTCCAGCAGAGGGATTGCCATTTTCAACGCGTTTGTTATCTTCTCCGGCAATACATCGTGTAAATCACACCAAGTAACACCCGGTCGATAAGTGGGTGTTACCGTACCTGCCTCTGTTGACGGGATGCCGGCTAAAAAGTCGCCAACCCTTTGGGCAGGTGCGCGGTAATTTCCACCGCCTGCTTCATATGCCCGCTGTTCAATGCTGCGTTGCCAATGCATACCGGCAAGTGGGTCATCATTGGGAAAATCTTTTGGATTTAGAGTAACTAAAAGAGCGGCATTTGCATTTTGACCATCGCGGTCTGCATAGCTCATACCATTGGTAACAACGCCACCTTCCTCCGATGCCGCCGCCACCACATAACCGCCCGGACACATACAAAAGGTATACACCGTTTCATTCTCTAAATGCTTTACCAATTTATAGTCTGCCGGGGGTAGCGCCAAGTTGTTGCA
>JAZNGK010000085.1:0-11519 GCA_045576395.1 Faecousia sp.
AATCCAGCCGAAGTAAGGGCTGGGAGCTGAAATAAAAAACAGGGACTGTTGCAAGAGTCGGTGTTTTTGTTTCAAAATGCGGCATTATGAATTTTTGGCGAGTTCTGTCAATGGTTATTCGGTTGCCAATGTGTAACCGCAGGTGGCAATGTACGCAAGCTCGGCTTCGGTAAATGCTTCCGCAGTATCGCTTGTTTGTTGCATAATATCTACAACAATGGTGGTATTACCCGGATTGATTGGATACTGATAGTAAATTGTGATTGGCGTTCCGTTTTCCATTGGCTTTCCGTCTTCTTCGGCAGAGATGATGCTGTAAAGCCGTAGCGCCTTTGTAAATTCGTTTCGGGTAAGCAGAAAGGGTGTGGAAAGCGTTTCGGCATACACCAGCTTGCCCGACATTTGGTATCCCTCGTACGCGGAGAATTTTTTGATGTTGGTATTGCTGTTTTTGGTGGTGCTGAGCAAAATGCGGTTGCCTTCTTCAATGCGATTAAGCGCACCGCTGAATTTCTTCCTTGTGTACCATTTTATCGTAAATTCCGATTCCTTTTCACCGGACAAGACGGTGATAACTGTGCCGGTTTTGGTTTTGTTCACCTGCGTTACATAGCCCTTGTAGGTATAATCTTCGCTACCTGCACCGCAAATCCACCAAATAGCGACAATCATCAATAAAATAAAACAGGCAAGATACAGACCTTTTTTGATAGACATATTACTTCCCTCTGCTTTCTGTGTTTTGATAGAAGACGCGTCGGTCATCTTCTTGGTAGGGTGGCTCGTTGGTTACGGCAAATAGGCTGTATAGGCGATTTGTGCGGAGTTCGATTTCTTGATAGGGGTGGTTAAGCACCTCACCTGCATTGGGAAAACAGCCGGTCTTTCTTGCGTTTTTCAAGATTTCCCGTCCGTTATCATTCAGCGCAAGCACCCGTACATAGGGCGCAGGGGTAGAGAGGTCCTTCTCCGTAAGACTCAAAAAGGCGCACATTACCATTCTGTCCAGCCGTGTACGGGTGTAACGCTTGGACTTGGTTTGGGTGAGAATCGCTTCCAAAGAAGCGCCGATTCTTGCATTGCGCATCAGCTTCCGCCATAACCCCTCACTACCATAGGGGAGCGCTTCAAATTCCGCATCTGTCATCGTGCGCAGACGGTACAAAATTGCCTGTTCGCCGGTTGCGAGCGTGTGAACGACACCGTTGGCAAAGCAGTCCCTTGCATTTTCCGGCACAAGATGTAGCCACTTGTTGCCGAAGGTAAGCAATTCACGCAAGGCGGTGGCAGAGGGATTTTCCCTATCAATCGCGGTGTCGTGATAGCTACCGCTACGGACAATGGGCATTGGCTCCATAGAAACGCCCAGCTCGAAAATTGCCTTGCAGTACTCTGTGGCCAAAATATCGTTGGGGTGGGTGAGGGTGTTTTCCGATAAGCCCATAGCCTGCAAAGCCTTTTGCCTTGCTACGGGAAAGGAAATGCCCTTATCTAATTCTGCGTGCAAGGCTTGTGGAAAATCGGGACTGCGTAAGGCTTGCGCTGTGGCAGTAAGTGTCTGCTTGTTGCCGGTTTCCGCGCCGAAGCATAGGTGATTACAGAATCCGCCCAAAATCCGCACGCCTTCTCGGGCAAAGCCCTCGGCAGAGGACAATGCGGCAGAAACGGGCAATTCCAGCATCAAATCCGCACCGCTTAGAATGGCCGCCTGTGCGCGAATAGACTTGTCAAAAACGGCAGGCGCACCCCGTTGTACATAATTCCCACTCATTAAACACACAATACCGCTGTCGGGATAAGTGGCTTTTATCGTGTCAATTTGTTTTTTATGACCCAAGTGCAGGGGGTTATATTCGCAAATAATGCCGACTGTATGCAAAATATCCCTCCTTTTCAAAAATATTTCCATTTAGGGCTTGAGAAATTTGCAATTATATTATAGAATAACTCTAGTTATGGTTATAGTACCACATATTGCAAGAAAAGAAAATCATTTTATTTTAGGAGGCATTTTTTCATGAATGTTTTGATTATCAACGCCGGTAGTTCTTCCTTGAAGTATCAGCTGATGAACCCTGAAACCGGTGATGTATCTGCAAAGGGTCTTTGCGAGCGTATTTACATCGACGGCCGTTTGACTCACAAGGTTGGGGACCAAAAGGTGGTTAAGGACATTCCCATGCCCAGCCACTCCGAGGCCATTTCCGCTGTTTTGGAAATTTTGGTTGACGCAGAGTGTGGCGTGATTCGGTCCACCGATGAAATCGATGCCGTTGGCCATCGTGTGGTTCATGGTGGTATGGAGTTCTCCGGCTCCTGCATTATCAACGATGAAGTGATTGCCGCTATCGAGAAGTGTATTCCTTTGGGACCGCTTCACAACCCTGCAAACCTGATGGGTATTCGTGCTTGTCAGGCGGTTATGCCCAACACGCCGCAGGTTGCTGTGTTTGACACCGCTTTCCATATGACAATGCCTGCCAAGGCATATCGTTATGCCATTCCTACCGAGTATTATAAGAATGACAGTATCCGTCGTTACGGCTTCCACGGCACCTCTCACAAGTATGTTGCCCGTCGTACCGCCGAGCTGATTGGCAAGCAGGACTTCACAATGGTCAACTGCCACTTGGGTAATGGCTCTTCCATGGCCGCTATTAAGGACGGCAAGTGCCAGGATACCACCATGGGTCTGTCCCCTCTGGCCGGTGTGCCTATGGGTACGCGCTCCGGCGATATTGATGCTTGCGTGGTGCAGTTCATCTGCAATAAGTACGGTATGAGCGTTGACGAGTGCCTGAATATGCTCAACAAGAAGTCCGGTATGCTGGCGCTGTCCGGTGTTTCCTCTGACTTCCGTGATCTGGAAGACGGCGCCAAGAAGGGCGACGAGAACTGCGCTCTGGCCCGGGACAAGTTCTGCTATGAGGTTGCCAAGTATGTTGGCGCATATGCCGCTGCTCTGTACGGCATCGATGTGCTGACCTTCACTGCCGGTGTTGGCGAGAATGACTGCGCTGTCCGTGCAGCAGTCTGTGAGTATTTGGGCTTTATGGGCGTAAAGCTGGACCCCGAAAAGAACAATACCCGTGGCAAGGAGCTTTGCATCTCCGCACCCGATTCCAAGGTACAGGTTTGGGTTGTGCCCACCAACGAAGAGTTGATGATTGCACAGGATACCGCCGAGCTGGTTAATGCCGCAAAATAACACTTTTCCTTTATACAAAAAAGCCTGCTTCTTGCAGGCTTTTTTTGTATACTTTTCTCAGTGAAAAATACGGAAAGGACTTGACAGGAATTGGCGATATCAGTATAATGATATCGATACCCGTGGTATGAATACCCCTGTAATCTTATTTGTATTAAGGAGTTGGCAGATATGAGTAAAATTAGCGTTATCGGCGCAGGTAGCGTCGGTGCAACCGTTGCAAATGATTTGATGGTTCAGGGTGTAGCCTCTGAAATCGTTTTAATTGATATCAACATCAAAAAGGCGATGGGTGAGGCATTGGATATTTACCAAGGCGCGCCGTTCCATTCTCCTGCGATTGTCCGTTGCGGTGATTATATAGATGCGGCCGGCTCTGATATTGTGGTGATTACCTGCGGTGTTGCCAGAAAACCCGGTATGACCCGTTTGGATTTGGCGCAGACCAATGTGAACATTCTGAAGGATGTTGCTAAGAATGTGGTGCAGCATGCACCCGATGCGGTGTATGTAATTGTGTCCAACCCTGTGGATGTGCTGACTTATGTGTTCCATAAGGTTTCCGGCCTGCCGGAGAATCAGATTATTGGCTCCGGTACGATTTTGGATACCAGCCGTCTGCAATCGGAGCTTGCAAAGCGGTTCTGCATCAGCCCCAAGAATGTCCACGCCCATGTCTATGGCGAGCATGGCGATAGCTCCTTTGTGCCTTGGTCCCTGGCTACGATTGCCAACAATCATGTAGATGTTTATAAAAACAATTCCCCCGATAAAGACCGCATCGATTGGAACCGCGACTATGAAGAGGTGGAAACCTTTGTCAAACAGTCCGGTGGTGCCATTATTGAAAACAAGGGCGCAACCTTCTATGCCGTTGCCATGTCTGTGTGTCATATCTGCAAGTGCATTTATGCCGGTGCCGGTACGGCGCTGACCCTTTCGACCATGATGCATGGTGAGTATGGTGTGGACGATGTGTGCCTTTCTGTGCTGACCTTGGTGGACAGAAAAGGCGTGCGTGGCAAGATTCTGAACAAACTGACCGATGCAGAGGTGCAAAAGCTGCAAAACAGCGCAGTCAAGCTAAAGGAAGTCATCGCACAGATTGAACTGTAAAACAGATAAGGAAAGCCCTCCGCAGAGCGGAGGGCTTTTGCTATTTATTCTTCCCAATTGTGCCAAACATTTTGCACATCGTCGTCATCTTCCATGGCATCGATGAGCTTTTGCATCATAGCTCTCTGTTCTTCGGACTCCAGCTTTTGATAGTTTTGGGGAACCATTTCAATCTGGGCGGAAACGAAGGTGTACTTTTTGGCGCCTAACGCATCGGCAACGGCATTGAAATCATCGGGGTCTGTGTAAATGGTGAAGCAATCTTCCTCTGCCTCAAAATCATCTGCACCGCAATCCATCGCGTCCATCATGACCGCATCTTCTTCGTAATCGCCGTCTTCGTTGTCAATCACTAAAACGCCTTTTCTGTCAAAGCTCCAAGCCACACAGCCGGAGGCGCCCAAATTACCACCGAATTTATCAAAGTGATGGCGCATAGAGCCTGCGGTACGGTTGCGGTTGTCGGTCATGGTTTCCACAATCACAGCCACACCACCGGGGCCATAGCCTTCGTAGGTAATGGTTTCGTAGTTGTCGCCGCCACCGGAGCCGGCAGCCTTTTCCAAACAACGCTTGATGTTGTCGTTGGGCATGTTGGCGGCCTTGGCCTTAGTGATGATGGTAGCCAAACGGGAGTTGTTGGCAGGGTCAGTAATGCCACCGCCTTCTTTCACAGCCACAATCAGTTCTTTTGCAATTTTTGTAAAAGCCGCAGCACGCTTGGCGTCCTGTGCGCCCTTGGTTTTTTGGATGTTATGCCATTTGGAATGTCCGGACATAGATATCTTCCTTCCTGTTATTCTCTAAAATATCCCATCTATTCTAGCAAAGCGGTTGCAGAAAATCAATAGAAATTCATACAATCGGTATGCTTTTTTGATAAAAGGACCTGAATTTTCGGAAATGCGTTCTGTATTTGTTCGGCAAGTACAGAGCAGACGGGATTTTCCGTATAGAAATGACCGGCATCGATTAAATTGATGCCCGATGACTGTGCATCCCAAAATTGATTATACTTCAAATCCGCGGTTACAAAGGTGTCGCAACCCGAGGCAATTACCGCAGGCAGCATAGAGCCGCAAGAACCGCCGCCCACAGCCACACGCGATACCGGCTTCCCACCGTCAACATACCGCAAGGCAGGGCATTGTAAGGACTGCTTCACATTCGATAAGAACGCATCTAAGCTTTGTGTGGGAAGTGTGCCTTGCCGCAGAAGTCCGAGGTCGTCTGCGGAGATTTTTTGAATATCGGTCAGCCCCAACCGCTTTGCCAGCGTGTCATTCACACCGTCATCTGTACAATCCAGGTTGGTGTGGGCATTGATGGCGGCAATATCGTGGGAAATGAGCCGAATAACAGATTGACCGATGGCTGTTTGGTCCGTAACGGCAGACAGTGGCTCTAAAATCAATGGGTGATGGGTAATCAGCAAATCTGCGCCCACCTCGACGGCTTCCTCACACACATGGGCAAACGGGTCTAAAGCGACCAAAACGGTGCGCACAGTCTTGTCCTGCCGACCGCACAAAAGACCTACATTGTCCCACTCCGTTTTTAAGGCAGGCGGTGCGATGCCTTCTATAAAATGCAAAATATCTGCAACAGTTGTCATTTTTGTTCTCTCTTTCGTAGTTCGTTAAGGGCTTGCACCGCAAAGGGATTGGCTTGTTCTTTTTGGTTGTTGACGATGGTTTCCAATCCGGTTATGACCCATTTGTAATAGGCAGACAGGTGCTCGTTTTCCAGCAGGGCAGGAGGGAAATAACATTCGCCGGGCGAAAGCGCTTCACTCGGTTTCCAGATGACCTCCATAACGGTATAGAGAAACTTACCGCCTTTCAGGACGATTTCCTGCGCGATTTGCCAACCGTTTTGCGAGAGATAGTGCCGCAGTATAGGGGTCTTGGATTGGCATTGGAGAATGAGTCGATACCGGTCTTGCTTCAGCCAAGGCGCATCGGATAGAATGGATACCATCGTATCGCCGCCCATGCCTGCGCATACCAAGACATCAAAATCTCTTGGAATGTTGGTTACACCGTCGGAGAGGTGAAAGGATATTTGATTCCGAACGCCGTATTTTTCGCTGTTGCGTACGGCGCTTGCCAAAGGGCCTTGGTTGATATCCGATGCAATTACGGAACGGGCGATACCCTTTGTCAGCAGATAAATGCCCAGGTAGCCATGGTCGCAACCGATGTCAGCCACCCGTTCACCGGGTTTTATAAAGCCACAGCAGGCCAAAAGACGATTGGATAGTGGGATTTTCATATGCGACTCCTAAAGAATATGCCATCCCGGCAAAACGGGATGGCATAACCGGTTTTACTTTGCTTTCTCTGCTTGGTCAGCCTCGTAGGCTTCCAAGAAGTGGTTTAGTTGCGCCAGAAAAGCATCGCAGTCAATGCCGTGTACCTGACAGGCTTCCTCAACGGTTTCACCACGGGAAGACGGGCAACCCAAACAATGCATACCGATTGCAAGGAACAACGGGGCGGCTTGGGGTGCAATATCCAGCACATCACCGATGATGGTTTCTTTTTCGATTTTAACAGCCATACTATGACCTCCTATTACATTCTTCCCGTATTATAACCCCGCAACGCCAAAAAAACAAGAGGGAAAATATAAACATTATAAAAAACGCAAATTTGCATTTTTTCGGAAAATGTGGTATTCTAAAGAGCAAAGGAGCGTGAATGTTTATGCTGTTTGTCGGATGCCACTTGTCTGCTTCTGCCGGTAATGTGAGTATGATTCATACCGCCGAGGCGATCGGTGCAAATACCTTTGCATTCTTTACGCGCAATCCAAGAGGCAGTCATGCAAAGCCGTTGGATGTTGCCGATTGCGAACGGGCGATGGAACTGCTTGCCGAAAATAACTTTGGCAAGCTGGTGGCGCATGGCGCCTATACTATGAACCTGTGTACGGCCCGGGAAAAAGACCGCCATTTTGCTTGGGACATTCTAAAGGACGACCTGTATCGCATGAGCTTTCTGCCCAATCAGTACTATAATTTTCATCCCGGCAGTCATGTAGGGCAGGGTGTGGAAACGGGTATCCGTCAGATAATCGAGGCTTTGCAATACGCGCTCGAGCAGGACGCACCGGTTACGGTTTTGCTGGAAACGATGGCAGGCAAGGGTAGCGAGGTGGGTAGTCGCTTTGAGGAATTAAAAGAAATCATCGACGGTGTCGGCAGTGAGAAGGTCGGTGTGTGTATGGACACCTGCCATGTGTATGATGCCGGATATGATATCGTGAACGATTTAGACGGCGTGCTGGAATCGTTTGACCGGATTATTGGCTTAGACCGCCTGTGCGCGTTGCATTTGAACGATTCGAAGAATCCCTTTGCCAGCCATAAGGACAGGCACGAATGTATCGGCAAGGGATGCTTGGGCTTGGATACCTTCCGCAATATCGTCAACCACCCACAGCTCAAGGGAAAGCCTATGATTTTGGAAACACCCAACGATTTGCCGGAATATGCCCGGGAGATTGCGCTTTTGCGTCAATTGGGATAATAGTAAAACAGATTTGAGGAGGTGATGCTGTGAACCAATTTCTATATACCCTGCAAACCGCGCAGGATACCTATTCCAATGTACTGACAGGTATTTTGCGATATGGCGCGCCTGTTTTGGTGTTTGTGCTGTTACTGCGATGCTTAAAACCGCTGTTGACCTTCCGCAGAGAGCCGGAAATTTGGGCATGGCTTTGCCTAAACGACGGTACGAAACTGCCCATTACCCATTGGGAAAATGTGATTGGTCGCAGTAAGCGTAGCGATATTGTCATCAATGTACCTACCGTTTCCCGTAGCCACGGTGTTTTGACGCGGTATGACGACGGAAGCTGGACGGTTACCGATTCGGATTCCTCCAACGGAATCTTGGTCAATGGAAAAAAGACGAAGATTTTTGCATTGACCCCAAAGGACATCATCACAATCGGTGGTGTCGAAATGCGCTTGGAGCCGATTTCCCAAAAGCAGGAGATAAAGCTGTCGCAACTGCGTACAAAAGGCTCGTCGTTTTTAATCAGCCTTATCAATCTGCTGATGCTGACTCTGTTTCAAATGCTGTGCGGTCTTTCTTATTTGCTAACCGCAACCCAAGAAACGGCACAGCCTATCCTGCTGGGATTTACCGGCATTGTGGTTATGGAATGGTTACTTCTGCTGTTTTATATGTGTATTCGCAGAACCTCCTTTGAGGTGGAAACCATCGCGTTTTTTCTAAGCACGATGGGCATGGCGGCGGTGGCTACGGTTGTGCCGAAGGAAACGGTAAAGCAACTGATTGCCATGGCATTGGGGCTGGTCGCCTTTCTGGTGGTTGGCTGGTCGTTACGCGATTTGGAGCGTGCCAAGAAGGTGCGTTACTTGGCAGGATATGCCGGCGTAGGCTTTTTGGTGATTACGCTCTTATTCGGTCAAGAGTACTATGGCGCAAAGAATTGGCTGAATATCGGCTCATTTTCCTTACAGCCTTCGGAGTTGAGTAAGGTCTGCTTTGTGTTCGTGGGCGCATCGACGATGGACAGACTGATGAAGAAGCGCAACATCATTATGTTTATCATTTACTCGGCAATTTTGTGTGGTTGTTTGGCGCTTATGAATGATTTCGGAACGGCGCTTATCTTCTTTGCCGCATTCCTGGTGATTGCGTACTTGCGTTCCGGCAGTATCGGAACGATTGCGCTGGCGGTTACGGCATTGGTCTTTGCCGGCGTCGTGGCGCTCCGAATCGCCCCTCACGCGTTGCGACGCTTTGCCTCTTGGCGGCATATTTGGGAAGTGCCTTTAGATGGCGGTTATCAGCAAACGCGTGCGCTGATGTGTATGGCATCGGGCGGTTTATTCGGCTTGGGTGCCGGACGCGGCTGGATGAAGCATGTCTTTGCCGCGGATTCCGATGTGGTAATTGCGACCATCGGGGAAGAGTGGGGTATGCTGACGGTGATTTTCCTATTGCTTGCGATTGTCGGACTTGCGCTGTTTGTCATACGGTCTTCCGCGGTGGCGCGTAGTAGCTTTTATACCATCGGAAGCTGTACCGCAGTCGGCATTATGCTTATGCAGGTGATACTCAATGCTTTGGGTACGGTGGATGTACTGCCGTTAACCGGTGTTACATTTCCGTTTCTGTCCAATGGCGGCTCAAGTATGATTTGTGCTTGGGGATTGCTCGCCTTTATCAAGGCGGCAGACACACGGCAGAATGCCAGCTTTGCTGTCAGACTCCATAAGAACGGAGGTGCAAAGAATGAATAGAATTGCATCTCGCGCAACGGCATTGTTTTTTGCCGTCATCGTATTGCTGGGCGGCTTTGTCTTCTTTTTGGCAGAGTACTTTGTCAAGTCAGACGATTGGGTGTTGTTCTCCGGCTCACCGCATATATACAACGGCGGCAACATCGGTTGTGGCGTGGTGGCCGATAGTACAGGCGCGTTGCTCTTGGACTTAAATGAGGGGCGTACCTATTCAAACCTACCGGCTTTGCGGCAATCCACAGTGCATTGGCTGGGCGACCGCTACGGTAGCATCAGCGCGCCGGCATTATCGTATTATGCCGCCCAAATGGCAGGCTTTGACAGGCTCAACGGTGTCTATAATTACGGGCAGACCGGTGGTGTCGCGGAGCTGACCTTATCGGCAAATTTGCAAATGGCGGCATTGGAGGCACTGGGCACCTATAAGGGTACGGTGGCTGTGTATAATTACAAGACAGGGCAACTGCTGTGCGCAGTTACTACGCCCACCTACGACCCCGATAATGTGCCGGAGTTTACGGAGGGGGATACGCAATACGAGGGCTTGTATGTCAACCGCTTTACTCAATCGCGTTATATTCCCGGCTCTATTTTCAAAATTGTTACCCTTGCGGCGGCATTGGAAACCAATCCGAACATAACGGAACAAACCTTTAACTGCACCGGCACTTATGCCATCGGCACAGAGAAGATAACCTGTGAGGATGTGCATGGACAGCAGAGCTTAAAGCAAGCCTTTTGCAATTCGTGTAACTGCGCCTTTGCGGAAATTGCGTTACAGCTTGGCGTGCAGACGATGTGCGACTATGTCGAGAAATTCGGTGTTACCAAGTCCGTTTTCTTTGACGGGATTACCACTGTGGAGGGTAATTTCCAAATTGCAGGCGCAGAGGATTTGAATTTGGCGTGGAGCAGTATCGGTCAGCATTTGGATTTGGTCAATCCCTGTGCATTTATGAGCTTTATGGGTGCGATTGCCAACGATGGCAAAGCCACAACGCCCTATTTGGTGGAAGAAATTTTTGTAAACGGAAGCCGTACCTATGATGCAAAGCCACAATCCGGTGCGCGTGTGATGTCAAAGGAAACTGCGGCTGTTTTGCAGGACTATTTGCAAAACAATGTCGTTACCAAGTACGGCGCGGAGAATTTCCCCGGGTTGACTGTGGGCGCCAAAACCGGCACCGGTGAGGTAGACGGCGGAAAGAAGCCCAATGCGATGCTCGCAGGCTTTGTTGATGATGAAAATCTACCGCTGGCGTTTATCGCTTGCGTGGAGGATGCCGGCTACGGCAGAGCGGTGTGTATCCCTATTGTGTCGCAGATTTTGCAGGCTGTTAAGTAGCAATATCGGCAATTTTTATGTGAATTTCACAAAAATGGAAAGCTAGATTTTGTAGATTACGGTGTATTTTTCTCGTTGACAAATGTGCGCGGGTGAGATACAATATATCCGTTCTATACAGAGAGGGCTACCCTTATCTGTATAGGAGCAAGAAAAGAAAGGAAGTTATTTATTATGAAAAAGGTACTTGCGATTGCTCTGGCTGCACTCATGGTTGCAGCAATGTTTGCAGGCTGTGGCGGTAAGACCGACTATACAGCCAACAATACAGAATACGTTATCGGTGTTTCCGGTCCTCTGACCGGTGCGGCTGCTATTTACGGTAAGGCAGTTCAGAATGCTGCCCAGATGGCAGTTGATGAAATCAATGCTGCTGGCGGTCTGAATGGCATCAACTTCAAGCTGGTTGCCCTGGATGATCAACACAAAGCTGACAAGGTTGCCGGTAACTACTCCGCTCTGTTGGAGGGCGGCATGCAGCTGTCCTTGGGCACTGTTACTACCGACCCCGGCGAAGAGTTCAAGAACCTGTCCGTGGAAGACAATGTGTTCTTCCTGACCCCCTC
>JAZNGK010000086.1:0-2428 GCA_045576395.1 Faecousia sp.
CTGCGTTGTAGACCATACGGGTGCGCTGCTTTTCGATATGGGGGTCGGGCAGCGGAATTGCAGACAGCAGGCTCTTGGTATAAGGGTGCAGCGGGTGGGCAAACAGTTCGTCTGCCGTTGCCAGCTCCACCAGCTTACCAAAGTACATCACGCCGATTCTGTCGGAAAAGTATTTCACAACGCTCAAATCGTGGGCAATGAACAGGACGGTCAAATCCAGCGTGTTCCGCAATTCGTTCAACAAATTGATAACCTGGGCCTGAACGGACACGTCTAAAGCAGAAACAGGCTCGTCGGCAATCAGCAGCTCCGGGTGCATAATCACACTACGGGCAATACCAATCCGCTGGCGTTGACCACCCGAGAACTCATGGGGGTAACGACCTGCGTGCTCACGCACCAAGCCCACCAGCTCCAAAATCTCGTACACCTTTTCATCGATATACGCCTGGTCGGTAATGCCGTTGATGACCAAGCCCTCGGCAATAATCTCTTTTACCGTCATACGGGGATTGAGCGATGCAATCGGGTCTTGGAAAATCATCTGTATCTGCGTAACCAAACGGCTGTTTTTAGCAATGCGCAGGTCATTGGCATACTGTTTTTTTAAGCCGGCAAGCGCCTCGCCTGTTGCGTTTTCCAGCAAAGGCTTGTACTTTTCATGGCATTTCTTCACCAACGCGGCGGCATAGGCCTTATCGCAATCCTTATGGTCGCGCTTTGCCTGCTTGATTTCCGCGGTCAGCTCGGCAATCCGCGCCTTGCATTGTTCCGCATTTTCGGGATTGCGCTTCATTTCCGCGCGCTTTGCGGCAATCTCCTCGCGGTAGGCACGCAAACCTGCGCAAATCCGCTGACCCTTAAAATAGATACTGCCGGAAGTGATGTCGTAAATCTTGATGATACTGCGGCCGGTGGTGGTTTTGCCACAGCCGGACTCGCCCACCAAGCCGAACACCTCGCCCTTCTTGATATCGAAGGACACATTATCCACAGCCTTCACAGAGCCAAAGTATTGGCACAGGTTCTCTACCCGTAGCAGAACTTCTTTTTGATTATCCATTCTGCTCACCTGCTTTCTGTTTCATTCTGGCAATTCGGTCGGTGATAATCTTGGGAATTTCCACCTTCGGCGCGTCCGGATGCAGCAGCCATGTAGCCGCCCAATGGGTAGGCGACACCGCAAACATAGGCGGTTGCTGTTCAAAGTCGATTTGCATAGCATACTTATTCCGGTCGGCAAACGCATCACCCACAGGTGGGTAAATCATATTGGGCGGTGTACCGGGAATGGCATCGAGCTTTTCCTTGGTATCCAAGTCCGGCATAGAGGACAGCAGCGCCCAGGTGTAGGGATGACGGGGGTCGTAAAACACATCGTCTACGGTGCCGTATTCCACGATTTTGCCTGCATACAGCACAGCTATTTCATCTGCCATATTTGCCACCACACCCAAATCGTGGGTGATGAACACGACAGACAGATTCCGTTCCTTTTTCAGGTTATTGATAAGCTCCAAAATCTGCGCTTGAATGGTAACATCCAAAGCGGTGGTCGGCTCATCGCAAATAAGGATTTCGGGGTCGGCAGACAGGGCAATCGCAATCACGATGCGCTGGCGCATACCGCCCGAAAACTCGAACGGGTACTGATTATACCGCATACGCGGCTCGTTGATACCCACCTCTTCCATCAGCTTAATTGCCTTTTCCTTCGCCATGGCGGGAGTGAGAACAGCAGTCATTTTATTGGCTTTATCGATTAGATAATTGACAATGGCGCTTCTTCTTGCAGAAATGTCCACACTGTCGGCGCTTGCAATTGCCGCTTCATAACGCTGTTCCAAACGGGCAAGCAAATGGACAATATTGTCCTTCAGCTCCTGCAAATCATAGACAGTCTTCGGCAATACCTTCCAATCCACAGTCTTACCCTTGGCAATCAGCGCGTCGCGCTTTTGACTCTGACGGGCAAAGCGCGCCTCTTCCTTGGGGTTGTTATGCACAGCGGCAAAATACCGTTCAATACCGCTGACAAGACCGCTGCGCAGGGTATACGCAAAGCTGTCCTTTACAATCTCCAGACGGTCAATACTGTCTTCCACCTGGGTTGCAATCCGGTTGGCATATTTCAGCGCCTCTGCTTTGGTAAAGTCGCCTGCAAAATAGGTCTTTGCCTCGGCAAGCACAGGCATAACCGCCTTTTTCTTCTCAAGGGAGGTTTGAAACGCGTGCGCCACACCCTTATCCAGCGCCACCGCCATGCCCTCTGCACAGGCAGGCTGTTTGCGAAGCTGCTCCACCAGCTCGGCAATCGCTTTGGCATTTTGGGGGTCTGCCTGGGTCATATTCTCTTTTAACAGCGCCAGCATTTCGTAAAAATTCTTTTTAGAATCCTTGCGGCTAAGTCGGAGGCCAAGCGGTCTTA
>JAZNGK010000087.1:0-6676 GCA_045576395.1 Faecousia sp.
CAAGGGCACACCTCTTAACGAAGTGTGCCCTGATGTTTATTTCGTATAGCCCATATGAATCCAGCCGGTGCTGATTCTTCCCCAAGTACTGCCGTCGGAAATAACGGTTGTTTCCAAAATCTGCACCTTCGCGCCATAGTACAGGTAACCGACAATCTTGTTGGTTGTACCTGCGGCCTTGCGGACATGCAGACAATCTGCAGTAATGGTCTTGGTAACCGGCTGTGCCGGTGTATTGGTATTGTTATTATCAAGCTTTACATAGTCCATTGAAATCCAGCCGTTGGAAATCTTGCCCCAAACCGTACTGCCTACGGTCTTTTGTTCCAAGATTGTTACCGCCTGCTTAGGTCCCAAATAACCGACAATGGAATATGTGGTGCCGGGGCCGGTACGCACGCGCAGGCAGTCCTGCACATTGACGGTGCCGGTAACGGTTGTAGGCTTCTGCACGGTAGCACCGGTGTTGCCTGCAGAACCGCTATTGCCGGTATTGCCTGTATCGGTGTTTACAATCACATAATCCATACTCACCCAGCCGTTGGAAATCTTACCCCAAACTGTACTGCCGACTGTCTTTTGCTCCAGAATTTCAATCTGCTTCTTGGGTCCTAAATAGCCGACAATGGAGTATGATGTGCCGGGGCCACTACGAATACGAAGCCAATCCTGCACATTCACCGTACCGATAACCTTCGTCGGCTCGGGCTGACTTACGGGAGGCTCCGGTGTAGCAGGAGGGGTATTGGTTTCGGGTGTTGCCGGAGGGGTGTTCGTTTCGGGTGTTTCATTATTTGCCGGAGGGGTGTTGGTTTCCGGTGTTTCGTTGGTATCCGGTGTTTCATTGTTTGCCGGAGGTGTAACCGGACGGTTGTTGATAGCTGTTTCGTAATCGGTATATTGCAAAGCCAGCCAACCGGCTTCGGACTTACCCCAAGTATAGCCTGTCCCTGTTTGGACTTCCGTAATTACGAACTTATCACCATATACAGCCTTTTTCACAATGGTGTAATTGGTGCCGGGACCTTCACGCAAATTCAGCTCCGAGCCGGTTACGGTAATCGTTACGGGATTTTCCGGTGTTGCATCATTGGTAGGAGGGGTATTGCCTTCGCTGTCTACCCATTGGGCATACAAGGTTGCATTCTTTGTCGATGCGTCCAGCACAGTAACCTTTGTGCCACCGGTTTTCTCCGTAAACCAGCCTTGGAAGGTATAGCCTGTACGGGTTGCTACGGGGAAGGGCTCTGCGGTAAGCGCAGAATCATAGCCCTGACTACCGGGGCTGGTACTGCCACCGTTGGGATTATAAAGCACATAGCAATAGTTATCGGGGGGTACTGTACTGTAACCGGCATTGAGGTACATATTGGATTCGCTCAATCTACGCCGTAGTAAATATGTACGAATTTGGTTGCCTGCACTACACCACAGGGCGAAGGCACGAATTAAATCGTTGCCGGTAGCACCCTTTGCGATGGCATTGTGGAAAGTACCTGCCGTATCGTAAGCCCAGCTGGTACCGCAGTTGTAAGAAAACAGCACCAAAGCATCAAATTGATTTTGGGTCATGGAAAGGGCGTACTTATCAACGATTCGCACATTGATGTCCCGTTCCACACCTGCCAAATGATTCCGAAGCAGAATCTCCGCCTCTTCCTCTGTGATGCCGTTTTGCGTATAATACTCTACCATATCGCTGGGGCAACGCGTACCGTAGCCCACAGTATATTGGGTAAAATCCCAATACGGTGTTCTGCTGAAGCCTTCTTCGGCTTTCAGAACCTGTATACATTCATCACTTGCTACGAGCGCTGATTCCGCATGGACATTCACCACACTCACCGACACCACGCCAAGCAACATGATTATTGCAATCAAAAAACTGATTATCCGTTTTTTCACCGGTATTTGCTCCTTTCAATTACATTTCGAGTCTATTATAGCAGAACAAGCGCATTATTGCAACCCTTTTTTCGGTTATATTACACGTTTGTTACCTTTTTTGCAGAGCAAAATGTTCCATTTTTATATAATTCTGCCTATATTTTTCCATTTTTTGGCAAAAAACGTTTGTTCCGCAGGTTGACATAATTTTATTCAGCCACCAAGCCAACAGCATATCCGTTGCTTTTTGGGGGATTCTATGGTATGATAAACGCATCATTTAAGGGAGGTATTGTCTATGAAAGCATTGATTGCCATGAGTGGCGGTGTGGATAGCTCCGTTGCGGCATACCTTACCCAAAAGGAAGGCATTGCTTGCATTGGCGCAACCGCGCAAATGTGCGACAAGGCACTTGTTGGCGATTGCTTCAGCCAGCAAAATGTTGCCGATGCAAGAGCAGTTGCGGAACGGCTCGGTATGCAGTTTCATACATTTGATGCGGTAGATGTTTTCAAACGTACCGTTGTAGACAGCTTCATTCGTTGCTACGAGGAAGGGCTGACACCGAATCCCTGCATTCAATGCAACCGCCACATCAAGTTCTCCTATTTACTTGACAAGGCGCTCGAGCTGGGTTGCGACTGCATCGTTACCGGCCATTACGCCCAAATCAGGCAGGACGAAGAAACCGGCCGATACCTTTTATATAAAGCGGTTGACGATACCAAAGACCAATCCTATTTCTTAGCTTGCCTAAGCCAATATCAGCTTTCGCACATTCGCTTTCCCCTCGGTGGCTTTACCAAGGCGGAGATTCGGGAAATTGCGGAACAACAAGGCTTTCTGAACGCAAAAAAGCGCGACAGCCAAGATATTTGTTTCATCTCCGATGGAGATTATGTAAACTTCATACGCCGCTACACCGGCAAACAATATGACGGTGGCGCGTTTTTGGATTTGAAAGGAAAGGTTGTCGGTCAGCACAACGGTGCGCTTGGCTATACCTTAGGACAGAGAAAGGGGCTCGGCCTTGCTTTGGGTGAGCCTGTTTATGTGTGCAGTAAAAATATGAAAGAAAACACCGTAACCGTCGGTCCGGAAAGCGCGCTTTACACAAGCACGCTCATCGCAGATAACTGGAATTGGCTTCCCTTCCCTACCCTTACCGCGCCCATTCGCATCACAGCAAAGGCTAGGTATCGACATAACCCACAGCCGGCAACCGTCTACCCCACGGAAAACGGGTGCGCCCGTGTGGAATTTGATGCTCCGCAACGCGCCATCACGCCGGGACAGGCTGTGGTGCTATATCAAGATAATATGGTGGTCGGTAGCGGCACAATCCGCCAAAGCTATTAAATTACAGACCGAAGAACGCGCCCTGCACCTGCAAAGCGGCACCTTGAATGGCCGCATCGGACGATTCCAGGCAGGATTTTGTCATCGTAATTTCCTGCAAGGTAGAAGAAAGCGTTACATCCTCAATTTCCCGAATGGCTTCATCAATTACAAAGGGATACAGCTCGCTGACACTTCCACCAAACACGACCAAGTTCGGATTGAAACTACTGATAAAGCTAGATGTGGCACGCCCCAAAAGACGACCGGCCTCTGCCATATTTTCCAAAACGATTTTATCCTTCTGCCGATAGCCCTCTTGGACTTCGGAAACCTGCAAATTTTTCAGGTCTTTTGCCACTATTCTCAGCGGTGAATAACCGTAAAACCGTTCCGCCCCAGAACGAATATTTCCGGTAATCATCGGCAAGGTGGAACACAGCTCCAAACAACCCACGGAGCCGCAACTGCAACGGGCACCGCCATCACGCACTCTGACATGACCCAGCTCACCGGCAACACCGGTTGCGCCGCGGAATATTTTTCCGTCTAAAATAACGCCGGCACTAATACTATGTCCTGCGGAGATATACAGCAGATTGGAAGCATCGGCATGGCCGCCATAGCGTGCTTCTGCCAATGCCAAACAGCGCGCACTCGTATCCATACAGACAGGCAGCTGCAATGGCTTTTCAAAGGCTTCATACACATTTATATTCTGCAACGCCGCCAAGTTCGGGCAATAGCGAAGCACATTACCCGTACGGTCAACCAATCCGCTGACACCCAAACCCAAGCCGACAGGCTGTTGCCCGCTTTCCTGCAAGACCGCTTGCAGTTTTCGGCACAACAGCTCCACCGTAAGTGTATGGGAATCCCAATCGCTACCTTTGTTCCATATCTTACGGTACAGAATTTTACCGCTTAAATCGACAATACCCATTTTAATGGAATACGAACCGATATCAACCGCAAGTACCGTAAACCACGCAGGATTTATCCGCAGAAGCTCTGCAGGACGCCCTACTACGGTATTGCGGGTTTCTTGATTTATAATGATATGTTGATTCAGCAAATCACCGGCATGACGGATAGTGGATTTCTCGCTAATGCCCACTTTGTCCGCCAATTCCCGTCGTGAAATTCCCGGGTTTTGGTAAATGGTACTGAGTATTTTTTTCTGTATCGGTGTGAACTGAAAATCGTCAATTGTTCTCATAATTTCTCGCCCCCCAAATATGAATTATATACCTCATGTCCGAAAAACGCAAGTAATTTACGGACAAATTTCATAAAAATACAGGAAATTATACGCAATTAAAGAGCCGAATAAATTTTTATGGACAAAATCAACAGAAAACTTGACTATTTCCAATATATTTGGTATAACTACTACAAGCGGAATATGTTCTTAGAATGCCATTTCATCGCAAGGCAAAGGAGTTAATATTATGCAGGAAAAGCAAACTTCTAGTCGGTTCTTAGTAGGCGCCGCCAAGACAATTATTACGCCTAAATTGGGAACGCGGTTATTCGGATATCCCTCTGACAGATTCGCAACTACCATTCACGATGATTTGACCGCAACCGCAATCGCGGTTTCCGACGGCAAGAGCACCGCTGTAATCGTTTCCGCAACCATTTGCGTCATCCCCGGTGCTGTTACCAACAAGGTCATCGCCTTGGTAAATGAGAAGGTTGCTGTAAAGCACATACTCCTCTGTGCAACCCACACGCACTCCGGCCCTGCTTTGAGCTCAATGGCCGGCTGGGGCGACGCAGACGCATCCTATGTCGATGACATTTTCGTTCCCCGCGTGGTAGAGGCAATCTGCTCTGCCGTAAACGCTATGGAAGATGCTAAAATGGGCATCGGTGAAATCAACTCCAATGTCGGCATTAACCGCCGTCAGGTAAAAGAAAACGGCAATGTTTGTCTGGGTAGAAATCCCCTTGGCATATACGATCCCCGTATGCGCGTGATTGCCTTTGAATCGCTCGACGGTGAACGCACACTCGGCACGATTGTCCACTTTGGCGCGCATGGAACCGCCGCCGGCGGTCCCTGCCCCGATTCCCCCGTTACCCGCGACTGGCCCGGCGTAATGACCGACCGTCTGGAATGGATGACCGGCGCTCCCTGTGCTTACTTAAACGGTGCCGAGGGTGATGTAGCTCCCAGAGATTATAACCGCGTACGCAAGGACAAAGAAGAGATTCTTGACAACATTGACCAAGCTATGGAAATCGGCGGTATGGCAGCTGTGGACGCGGCGCAGGCCTATTGTAGCATTACTGATTTCTTTGTCCCCGAGCTTACCGTACAGACCGGCGAAATCCGCCTGCCCTATGATCCCCTGCCGGATAAGGAAACCATTGAAAAAGAGATGAAAATACTAGAAACCAAATATCCGGACCCGCGTATGGATTATGCCCTTAAACGCGAAAGACATCGCTGGGAAACCATTCTGGAAGCATTAAAGGGTGAGCCGAAAAAAGCGCTCTGCTATCCGCAAACCTTGGTTAAAATCGGACCTGTTGTCATTGTTCCCCACCCCTTTGAGATTTTTACCGCGATTGCTATGCGACTCGACAGCTTCAGTCCGGTGAAATACACCCTCTCCACCGTTCTTACAAATGACACTTTTGGTTATCTGCCCAATAAAGAGGAGATTTGCCGCGGTGGTTATGAGATTTGGAGCTTTAAGTCCGGCGCGCCTTACACGCTGACAGATGACACAGACACAGAACTCATCAAGCAAAACCTCTCTATGATTCGGAAAATGATAGAGGAATAATCTATCTAATCATAAAGGAGATGCAATTATGGAAAAAAAGCAAACTTCCGCCCGTTTCTTAGTAGGTGCCGGAAAGACAATTATCACACCTAAATTGGGAACACGGCTATACGGATACCCCTCCGACAGATTCGCAGCCACCATTCATGATGATTTGACCGCAACGGCAATCGCCTTTTCCGACGGCAAGAACACCGCTGTATTGGTATCTATAACGGTTGTCAGCATACCTGCCGCCGTTACCAAAAAGGTTATAGATGCAGTAGCTGAGAAAATTGGCGTTAAAAATATCGTCCTCGCTGCCACCCATACCCACTCCGGCCCGGGACTCGACACGGCAGGAACAGCCGCTTGGGGTAAAGCAGACGACTCCTATGTCGAAGACATTTTCATTCCCCGCACGGTAGAGGCAATCTGCTCTGCCGTAAATGCTATGGAAGATGCTAAAATGGGCATCGGTGAAATCAACTCCAACGTCGGCATTAACCGCCGTCAGATAAGCAAAAACGGCGGCGTTTATCTAGGTAGAAATCCCCATGGCATATACGACCCCCGTATGCGCGTGATTGCCTTTGAATCGCTCGACGGTGAACGCGTACTCGGCACGATTGTCCACTTTGGCGCGCATGGAACCGCCGCCGGCGGTCCCTAC
>JAZNGK010000088.1:0-30524 GCA_045576395.1 Faecousia sp.
GCCGTTTTCAATATGCTCCAGAAGGGACTGCTGCTGCTGCTTTTTGTTAAAGGACTGGATCTCGTCCAGATACAGCAGCACACCATTGGGTGCCATAAAGGTATCCAGCTGCGCTACAATATTTTTAATATCCGCGGTGGAAGCGGTGGTTGCGTTTAGCTGGTACAGCGTGCGATTGGTCTGTTTGGCAATAATGTTGGCAACTGTGGTTTTTCCCGTACCGCTGGGGCCGTAGAAAATCATATTGGGGATATTTCCCGAATCAATCAAGCGGCGCAATACCGCACCCTTGCCTAAAATGTGTTCCTGCCCGTACACCTCGTCCAAGCTCTCCGGACGCAATAAATCCGCTAAAGGCTGATACATAAGCCGCTCCTTTCAATCAAAATGTTGCAACATCCGGACTTGCCGGCTCTGCAGGTTTAACGGCTATTGCCGTAAGCACAGGGCCCAATTCCCCTTGATAGAGAATGTGCTTTTCCGCGTGGATAGTGGCGGTTACCGCAACCCACGAACGCGGCTCCAATTCCTTGGCTTTCTCATATCTGCAAGGCACACCGCAAAACTGAATATCGTCCTCACAGCAGGTCATCACAAAGCGACCGGGGGCAAACATTCCGTTTTTATCCCGACGGAGTAACGCCACCTGCCCCTTAAAGCTGACCGTTTTGCCGTCATACTTCTGTGGCTCTTCCGTTACATCGCGGTACCACAGCGCGTAGTCCTCGTCATTTATCAGAATCACAGGCGCGTTGATGTCGAAAGGCAACGGGTCTTCAACCTCATCAAAGGCAGTTGTGCCGTCTGTGTAATCATAAAGAATGTCCATACGACGATTGGCGGCACGCACCAATTTGTGTAAGGGCATCGTGTCCTGACCGGGTGTCAATCGGTTAAAAACCACCATTTGACCGCCCACCAGCTTATCCATAACCAAATTGCGCATATTGGCATTGTACGCCATAAAGGTCGTAGAATCGGCAAACATCACTTCCTGCGCAATTGCCCAATCCTCGGGAAAACGGCTGTATAGGTCGCCCACCATACACATACCGTTAAGCTCGGCAACCACGCGCTGAATCTTATGCTTTTTCGCCAATTCTTTCAGTTGCTTCGTGGTAACCGTCTGTTGGTCAACAACCTCTAAAAATACATTCTGATGCGGATAGGTGGAGAAATCATAGTCCTCCTCCCCCTCCTCGCACACCAAAAGCAGGGTGCGCTCACCGGCATTGAAACGGGGGTCTTCCAGGGTTTCTTGAATAAATTTGGTCTTGCCGGCATCCAAAAAACCGGTAAATACATAAACAGGAATCTGTGTCATATTACACTCCAAACAGCTCCGCAATACGGTCTTCTTTTAATTCGGCACCGATGACACACAGCTTGCCGGTAACTGCGGCTGTGCCGTTGTGCACAGCAATTTCACCGGGGACAAAATCAAAGTGTAGCCAACTGCCGTCCTCGCCTGCCACAATGCCCTTTGCTCTGAGAATCGTACCGCAAGCACCGCTATCGAGCGCCTCCAGGGCGTTTTTGATTGCGTCTGCAGTGAATTTCTTATGGGTTTCCACACCCCACGCAGTAAACACCTCATCGGCATGGTGGTCGTGATGGTGATGTCCGCAAGAACAATGTTCGTCGTGGTCGTGGTGGTGCTCTTCGTGGTGATGGCCGCAGCAACAGTGGTCATCGTGGTCATGGTGGTGCTCTTCGTGGTGATGTCCACAGCAGCAATGCTCATCGTGGTGGTGTTCTTCGTGGTGGTGGCCACAGCAACAATGCTCATCGTGGTGGTGTTCTTCCGCCATTTGTGCCAAGTCAGCAGATACCTTTGCTTTTCCCTCCATGGCCTCCAACAACTGCTCGCCTGTGAGCTGATTCCACGGAGTCGTTACAATGGTCGCCTCCCGGTTATGCGCGCGAAGCAGTTGAACTGCCATATCCAGCTTCTGCTGGGGCACGCTGTCTGTACGGGAGAGAATGATTGTAGCGGCAGTTTCTATTTGGTTGTTATAGAACTCACCAAAATTCTTCATATAAACCTTCACCTTGCCGGCATCCACGACGGCAACTGTGTTATCCAGCACAACATCGGCATTGGTTACCTTTTTCACAGCGGCAACCACATCTGACAGCTTGCCGACTCCGGAAGGCTCAATCACGATGCGGTCCGGATGATACTCTGCAATCACTTGATTCAGCGCCTTGCCAAAATCACCCACCAAGCTACAACAAATACAGCCGGAGTTTATCTCTGTAATATTTACACCTGCGTCCTGCAAGAAAGCTCCGTCAATGCCAATTTCACCGAACTCATTTTCAATTAAAACCAGCCTCTGCCCCACATAGGCTTCGGAAATCATTTTTTTAATCAAAGTCGTCTTTCCGGCACCCAAAAAACCGGAATATACATCAATTTTTGTCATTTGTATTTCACCCTTCCCTATCAATTTTCTGAATAAAAATACTATACCACATAAATCCAAAAAAATCCATTATTATCTTCCGATTCCAAAGAAAAGCCGGACTATACGCGCGTACAGTCCGGCTTTTTGGGGATATCCAATTAGAAAACTTCGATTTCGTACAGCTCTACCTTGTCCTTGGCGCTGTTGAATTCAAAACGCAAGCCATCGGGAGAAATGGCATCTTGCAAGGTAAAGATAGTCGCAAACTCCTCGACCTTTACATCTGCAATAGCAGGCGCAACAAGCTCACCGTTTTCGCGAAGCAGGAGCTTCATATCGTCAATGTTGTAACCGTATACGGACACCTTCTTAAAGGTGGGCTTTACTTTGGTCAGGTCCATCTCAAAGTACTTTTCGCCTTCTCCCATATGCTCCCAAGCATAGTTATCCTGAATACCGTCAAGCATCTTATGGCTCATGCGCCTGCCTTTGGAGGTTTGAATGGGAATCTCCAAGTAGCGCTCAAACAGCAGGTTCTCGCGATGGGTACGCGCATACTCCAACTCAGCAATCAGCGCCTCGGTTTCTGCATAAGTAGGCAGGCCTTCGTCCTTGCGTTCGGTCGTGCCGATGACAACCTCAAACGGCTTTAACTCGAAGGTGTTGCCGGTAATCTTGCCTTCATTTCTGAAGTTGTACCACACACCGGTCAAGTTGTCCACAGTAATCTTTTGTGCGTCCGGTGTCATATTCACAAGAACAAACATCTTCTCATTGGGGAGTGCATATTCCACACAATGCACATCTTGATTCTTGAACAAGTTTGTGCGCTCACCCTGCAGAACAAGCTCTTCCAATGCTTCAAGGCTGGAGAAGACATAGCGGTTGCCCTCATACAGCGCGGCACGGTCGTTAATATCATGATAAGCGTACGAGGCAAGCGTCTTTCCGCCATGAATCATAGCCGCCCAAATATGGCAAATATATTCCTCAAAGGTCGGATATTCGGAGTTGTTATTTCTGCTCTTATAAGAGAAACAAGTAGAAACAAATCCCACGCACTTATCCGGTCGATTCAGTCTGATGAGGTCATCAACACAGTTGCCCATATGAGGAATCTGTACCTCGTAGCAACGCTTGCCGTTTCTGTCAATCATGGGGTTGATGTAGGGGTGGACCTCAAACCAGTCGGCAGCATTCAAATATGCAGGAATGGCACGGCTCGCAATATGAACAACATGATAGGGGTCGCGCTCGGCAATATAATCATACAGATACTTCAGGTACACCGGGGAGACAGCGCGGCACTCCGGCTCGTCGCCGAGGTAGTAATAAGTAAAGTCCCTGTTCTTATTTCGATCGATGACACTATCGACAAAGTCAAACATCGTTTTGGAAGGCATTGCGTCCGCGGTTACTTCTGCCATCGGATAGCCGTTCCAGAACAGATACATATCCGCATTGATATAGCCATTCTTACCTGCAGCTACTGTTTCATGCTGGTATTCCTCGCTATACTTACGCTTTAATGCCTCACCGCCGTGATAACCCGGAGCCCACACATTACGACGCAATACAGGCTTACCGTTGACAATCAGTTTACCTCCGGAAATCCAAGACATTTGACGACCGGTCGGTGCCAAACGACGAATCTTCTTGACCAGCTCTTCACCCTCAATGGTAGCGGTCAGGAAGGCATCGCCCACTTCAAAATCAGGTGTATCAAACTCAAAGCTACCATCGGCATTGGGAGAAATTACCTGCGTTTCGATGCCGGGGCCTTCCAGCTTCAAGGTTACGGGCATTGCAGAGAACACCGTACCTGCAACCTTGGAATAATCCTGACCGGGATAGAAGTTATTACGATACTCTGGCAGGGTCAAGCGAAGGCGGATTGCTTCATACTCAATTTTAACGGGGTAGTAACGCTTAAATACCTTGCCGTCGCTCACGCGCTTTAACTGCAAAGAGGGGCGGTTGGCACCGAGCTTTTGAAAACAGCACGGTACGATAAATTCGTTTGCGCCTGTCTTAAGCTCTACCTGCACGGTATCTGTATTTTCGGAAGAGAATTCAAACACGCCATCGACAGCATTTACGGTTGCAACCTTCATTGTGCCGCAATAGCCCTTGTCCGTCTTGTTCGTAATGTCTGCAAATGCAGCCGTCATTTTCACATCATCGCAAACAGGACGCATGGGGAAGCCTTCCAAGGTGGCAAAACGGTCCGGCTCACGGAAGCCGACATCGACCTGCTGCCAAGCATCACCAACAGCAGCAAAGCTTTCGGTATAGTGCACGCGGCAGACATTAAAGCCCCACACATCACTCCAGATTTGTTGCTTGGTCATATAAAATGCAGTCAAAGGAAAGGAAGCCTCTACAGACCAATAATCATCACCGACATATACTGCGTAATCAAAATCGGGTGCATAACGGTCCGGCTGAATGTTGCCGCCTTCGGAATAATAGAGGGTCTGTTTTTTTCCTGCCACGGAAATGGCAATTTGGTAAAATTCAAATCCGCCGCCGGACGGGGAAATAAAGAATTCAACGTGCTCGCTTGTCCAGAACGGACGGTCTTTGTTTGTTTCGTAGCACGCCTTGCCGTCTTTGACCGGGCACTTCATGCCAATGTAAATACGGTCTTCGCAAGGGATAATTCTGAAGAAGGATTGGTAGGGAACGTCTTGACAGTCAGAGCTTCTTGCGCGCTTGAAGCCGGTATATTCCGTTACTTCCTGCCAAACCGGCTCGTCCATACGGCCGTCTAAGGTGATGCAATTTGCATCAAATAATTTCTTTTCCATTTCTTTACCTCCTGTTTCTGCACAGTTGTTTGAATGGTGGTTTAGATGAGAATTCATCTAAGGCTAAGTATAACAGATAAACCTTAATTGTCAATAATAAAAGTCGCTTTTTCCCCAACTGAAAACGGGCGGTAGATTGCCGCCCCTACGAGAGTAAATAAGGTTTAGCTAGTATGCGTAAGGACGGATACCAACATTCGCCCGTGCATACAAAATTTTTGGGACGGTTGCATAGCAACCGCCCCAAGTTTTAAGTAAAAGATTAGTTCGCGTAGAGGTTGTTATACTTGGAAATCCAAGCGTTTTGGTTTGCCACAATGATGGGTAGCTGAGATGCGGGAGGCAGACCACCCGTGCCAGTGGGATCGGTCTTTCCGGCGTATCTTCTGATAATGAAGCCACCTGTTTGAGCAACATCATTTATCAGCTTATTAACATATTCTTCATCCCAATTTCCGTCAGCCTTGATGGCATCAAATTCTTCCTGTCTTTCAGCAACAATGTCTGCAAAGTTTTCCTTCCAGCCCTTGCTGTACAAGGATGCGCCACGCATGCCTTCATATTCGCACTTAAACAGACCGCAGCTGTAATCGGACATATAACGCATACCAACTCTTAGAATATATGTAATCAAATCCAAGGTAGCCTCGGGCTCATCACAGGTAGAGAATATGGACATATAGGCATCGGTATACATCAAGAATTCAACAGGCTTATCTGCCTCAAATCTGGGCATCATAACAACCGCGCAAATATCGCCATTGTCCAGCTCATTGTAGAAGGTTTCATGTCTATACCATTCCGTATCGCCCATGTGCGTTGCGGGACGATTCTTGGAGGTGCTAAAGACATAACCGTAAGGACCGATAGCGCCGGTTTGAGAACCTCTGTACTTGATTTCCAAGTACTTGTAATACTGGGGAGATGTTGCAGTCAGGTCGGTCAGGGTGCCGTCGTTGTTTTCCTTAACTTCATAACCGTGTTGCAGGTTGAAAGCACCGATGCCGTAAATGTTAACTTTGCCATCATCGTCGGTATCTCTTGTAATTTCGGTGATACACTTTTCCATGGTTTCCCATGTCCAATTGTCTTCCATGTAGTATTCCTTGGGGCTCTTTACACCGTAACGCTCAAAGAGGGTTTCGTTGTAGTGGAACATAAAGTTACCTGCCCAAGGATAGTTAACGCCATAGCTCTTGCCCTTGAAGTTAACCATATCCAAGAAGGAGTTGCCGCAGGTGTCGGCAAGCTGCGCATACTCGGCATCGGTGAAGGCTCTTGTGATACCCAGGTTTGCCATAGCAGGCATGCTGTTGCCGTACAGCAGTAGGTCAGGGTGAGCACCGCTGTTGATTTTACCAACCAGGGTGCTCTGGTCGTAATTGCCTTCATAAACAATATTTACCTTGTTCATGGCTGCCCACTCGTCAACAGCGGCACGCACCATCCACAGGTAGTTGCCTTGGCCCATCTCTTCGATGTCGTCAAACTCAGCACCGGCAAGTCCGTAAATTTCAATGGTCTTACCTGCATGTGCAGGGTTAATCAGGTCGTTGTTGTTTGCAAATTTGACGGGTGCTTCTTCTCCTTCACCGTTATTGGCGTTACCGCCAATCAGTTCGTTGGTGCCGGCAAACTGTCCATCTACATTGTCGCCGGCGTTGCCGGTTGCATCGGAGTAATCCTTGCCTTCCTCGTACTTATCGGCTGCATCCTCCCAGCCTTCGACGATATCGCTGACTTGGCCGCCGCTGGATTGGCCTTTGTCAGGTTGGCTGCCATCGGTAGCGTCGGGTGTATCGGTCTTCTTGCCGCAAGCAATCAAGCTCACGAGCATACAAAGAACCAACAGCAGTGCTAAGAATTTCTTCATTTTGATTCGCTCCTTTTCTAAAAATTATATTGTTATATTCGCTAACACATATGCGCCTTTTGCACATCATTATTATAGCAAATACAGCTTACTTGTTGCAACATTAACTTTATCACTTTTTTTGATTTTGATAACTAATATTGCTTGATTTTTATGTGCAAAGTGCACAAAAGTCAAAATTAAACATTGTTTTTACGTGCATTATCCCTTACTACCGGAACGGTCCATACATTCAACAAAGAACTTCTGGCAGAAAATAAAGATAACAACCAGGGGCAGAACCGTGGAAAGGGCAACTGAATAGAATTCAACCGTTCTGCGCATCAAGTCCAAGTACCCTGATGCAAAGTTATAATCGAGCAGATTTTCCAATTCCACCATAAGCGGTGTGCCCATTTTCAGGTTAACCATGCCGGAAACCAGCGAGTCGTTCCAATAGTAAATGATGGAAAGAAGCAGAACCGTAACCAGGACGGGAATAATATTGGGAAGCATAACGCGCCAATAAATTCCGAAGGGTCCACAGCCGTCCAACTTAGCGGCTTCCTCCAAGTCCCTTGACATACCGGCAAAGAACTGCCGGAACAGGAAGATGAAGATACCGGCCTTTAAGCCTACGCCAAACATGGCAGGCACCAAGAAGCTGCCTAGGTTTTCCAGCAGGTTAACTGTTACCGTTTCTCCTGTGAACAGGCCGATAAGCTTACCGATACCAAAGAAGTCAAACCAATGATAGTAGTACATCAGAGGGATTTGCGCGGTTTGAATCGGCATAATAATCGTAAAGAGCACAGCCGCATAAACCAAATTGCTTCCCTTAAATTTGTAACGGCCAAGGCCGTAGCCAATCAAGGAACACACAAACACAGAAAGGATTGTGCTGGTAAAGGTGATGGCAACCGTAACCTTTGCGTGCTTGAAATAGTCAAAGTATCTTTGGCTGTTTACAAAGTTCTCAAAGGTTGGAGCCGACGGTAAGATGCTCGAGGTACCGACATAGTAATCTTCCGGCAGGGTCAAGGCCGCCGATACCATTTTAATAATGGGGAACAGCGCAACATAGCTGATGCCCAAGAGCAAAATGTACCGAAACACCTTGTAAACGAAGGAGAATACAGGGGGAAGAACATTCTTTTTAATTAAAGAACCATAATTCATAATCTCTTACCTCCTTCTTAATCAAGGTTAATTACCCGTTTGGATAATATTGCATTGACAATCAAAACGACGATGAACACCATAACCGCATAGGCCCAGCTCTGGGTACAGGCATAGTCCAAACGGTTTATCATATTTTCATCAATCAGTTTCACGATGGCGTTGGAGCTGGAGTTAAAATAATCAATAATTGAATAGATTAAACACAGCAAAATACTTGGCGTGAGCAGCGGGAATGTAATTTTCCAGAAGGTTTCCCACTTGGTTGCACCTTCCATTTTGGCAACCTCATACAGCTGGCTGGGAATTGCCTGCAAGCCGATGATGAAGATAATGATTTGCAGAGCGGTGCTCCATACCAAATTAAACAGGGTGCCGGCATAGGCGGTAAATTTTTCGATTATCGGTGTCAGGACACCGAAGCTACCGATGATTTCATTCACAAAGCCCGTCATCTCGCCGGACAGCGTCATAAAATCATTACCGGTTTGTTGCATTTCAGCGGCACCACCCAAATTGCTAAACACGCTCATAACCACCGATGCACCGAAAATCATCGGCAGGAACAGTGATGTACGGAAGAACAGACGACCTGGGAATTTATCCACCAGCAGAACCGCAATAAAGACACTGATAAACATAATAACCAGAATCTTAACGCCCATTTCCGATGTCATGGTAATCAGTCTCTTGACGAACGCAGCATCGGTGGTTGCCATATACTTCCAGTTTTCAAAGCCGATAGGGGTCAGAACCAAGCCATCGGCACCGACGGTAACTCTGTTCATAGTGTAGCCCAAGGATTCAACCAACGGCTTCATAAACAGCCAGATGAAACCAATGATAAAAGGCAGTACGAACAGCAGGCCGGTCTTATCGGTCGGTGTTAATAAAGTATAGCTTTTTCTCTTTTTCATTTCGCACCTCCCGGAATAATCAGGTAGTCTCTTGCTTCCACTACCGTGCCGTTGTATGTGTATGCTTCGTTACGGTAGTTGACAATCACTTCTGTGGTATCATACACCGTTCTGGTTACATCTGTATCGACATAGCTGTGGTCAACAATTTGCTTCCCTGCCAATTCATCGGCAATCGTCTGCAGTTCCAGATACTCCTCCACCGCCACAGCTTTCCAATAATCATAGGAATAGGAAACCATGGTGTTGTAGGCTGTGCCTACCAACTGCGATACATCACCGTAAATCATATTGTACTTTAGGCTACAGCCTGTTTCAATTGCCTTTAGGAACGCCTTCTCATAGTCAACGGTTGTATTGATACCGCTGGCTGTCAGAAGCAGTCTGTCTTGGAAGGCAATCTGATAGAACGGAACGCTTTCGTCCTGTACGTCATAATTACTGCAATTATCGGATACATCCGTAATCACATCTGCATAGGGAAGGCAATATGCATTACCGCCATGCACCATCAATGCAGAGGTCTTTTCATCGACATTTTTCAATGTCTGATTCCAAAGCTCCAAAACATCTACTCTGGAGATACCGTTTCCGTCCGTGGAGTAATCGGCGTAAACATTCTGACCCAAACGTTCCAAGGAAATGTTGTTTACATTCCAATCCACAGCAGAATCAACAAAGCCATTGGTCAATTTCGCCACCAAACGCGGACGCAACAAGTGCCAACGGGAGTCTGCGACATTTTTGCCGATATCCAAATCATACCGATATTGGAAGGCATACTTATCAAAGAAGCTCTTTACGCTGTCGCCGTTTTCCGTATAGCCGTTTCCGTTTTCATACAGGTCCACGGGATTCAGCTCCAAGAACAGAAGAACACCCTCCTGCTCCAAATACGAAATCATATTCTTGAATTCTTTTCTGGAACCCAAAACAGATTCGGGAGTAACCTTGTCATATAGCTTGTTGTTCAAACCACCGTCCAGCGCGCCGATATAATTGATAATCAGGTTTTCAACGCCCTGTGCCTTCAGGTCTTTGACAATATCGCATACTTCATTATAGGTGGTAAGTGCTGTTACGACAGGCTTTTTCACACCCATAACATACTTTTCGATGCTAACTGCGCCAATCAGGTCTATGACCATATACTTCTTATCGGTCAAAGCGGAGTCCTTCAACAGATTCTTACTATCCAGATAATCCCGATATGCGTTGCTCATACCGATATAGTCGGCATCTTCACCGTCCATAAAGAAGTACTGCACCGTATAATTCCCACCGTTCAGCACGTCTTGTTTATAGTCGATAGTGTGGCTTTGTTGGAAGCCATGGTCGGCGTTGGCCGCCACCAACAAGCTATACTCACTTAAGCTTGCTTTTGCGTAAACATAGTTATAGGAGCAATCCGTCATGCTGGTTGCGGCAGAAATTGTGCTACAAGTTTCGCCTGCGGTGATGACACCAATAAAGGCATGGTCATTCTTCTTTGCACCAAACACAGGCAGAGAATTTCTCTCGCGAACGGTTTCTTCCTGTAGCTTTTCAACGGTAATGTTTCTGCCGTAAACCGGTGCCGAATAAGCCTGCATGCTCTGCTTGTTATTATTGTAGTCAATCAAAGCACCGGAGCCGTCGGGCACAAACAGATAGCCCTCATCAGCCACACCGCCTGCACCGAAATAGGGCAGTAACGAAATCGAGTCAATCATAAAGGGATTGTCGCCAATGCTCTTAATCTCACCGGTCAGGATTTCTGCTTTGAAGCCGTCTTCGCACAATGTATATTGGACAGGAATATATACATTCGCTGTGGGGAAACCAAACACGAACTTGACACCGTTTTCTACAAATTCATGCTCCATTCTTCCCTTTTTGATACTGCCGGAGTAATTATCATACTCCAAGAACATAGCCTCTTCCAAATTCAAGAACGTAATATGTAATTGGGAGTTGAGCCTGTTCTTTCGCAGGGTATTGGACTTAACCATCGGGTCGTCCTCTCTATCCTGCGGATTCGAGTACCACTTCATACCGGAGGCCTTTTCTGTTACCTCAATCTCACCGGTGGTGAAATCAGCAGACAGAATTAGGTTCTCGTTTTCGGCAACCTTCTGAAAGCCTTCGGGGCCGTAGTCGTACTTCTTAATCGCCTTAATGGAGTCCGTATCTCCCTCTTCATTGGCAGCAGCGGCTCTTCTTGCGTCATTTTTATAGATATTAAACGCAGTTACGCCTACAACAACCACAAGCGCCACAATTAAGGCAATACTGATTGTCTTGGCAATCGTCTCTCTTCTTTTTCGGATTGCCCTTTTCCATTTCCAAAATTGTTCTATAATGTTCATTTTATTCTCCATTCCATGCGTATTGCTTAATATCTAAGCTCGTACATGATTGTAACTACAAAGAAGTACAGCTGTTGGAACAATATCAGCAGCATTAAAGCAATAAAGAACATGATTATCAAAGCGGCAATCGTCAACACGACAGAAAGAATTGTCTTTGCAAACGTATACTCATGCATCTCCTGCAGTCCGCCAAATGCGATAATGACACCCCAAATTTGCGATACAGTAATGGCATAAGTCAAGAAAATCTGCTCATCGCCTGCCAAAACCCAGCTAAGAATGGTAGTCAAGAACCGTATGATAATATACGGAACCAGCGCATTTGCTGCGACCACACAAATGTCAATCAATTTGCCCTTGCCTTCCATCAATGTACAAATACACCAATTGGAAAGGCAAACCATCACAAACATAATGACGGTAACGATGGCTGTACGAAGCAGGCTTGCATCCGCGGCATCGAATTGATTCATATCAAAGCTGGTTGCCACACGATAAAACAGCTCAACAAACAGCCACAAGGCTACGGTGATAAGCACCACCGTGCTGGAGCCCTTTTTATTTGCCCTTAATTCCAGAAATCCATCTCTGGGATGTCTGCAAATGTAAAAAGGATACAAATAGGGGCTCATTGTATCAAATCCTGTTCGTTTCATAACATCTCACCCCTCTACTTTTTAAAACGCCAATAAATTCTTGATATGATATCAAAAATTTTCTCGTATCCCAAAATGAAAATCAACACAAGCACAACCGCGGCGGCTGCCACTCCAAAGTTTGCACGCACACGCTCTTCACGAAGCGCCGCCTTTGCCTCGGCATAGCCTTCCGGGTCTTTGCCTAACTCAAAGTAATCCATCGCCTTTTGATACTCGCCCAAGCTGATGTAAGCCTTACCCAAGCCCTTATAAGCCTGCGTATAGTTGGCATTCATTCTGAGCACTTCCATCCAAGGCTCGATGGATTCCAAATAAAGGCCTTCATTATATAAGTAGTTTGCAGAACGAATCATTTTGCCGTAGAAGGTCTGCTCCATAACGGTAACTGTATTTTTATCACCATCGAGCACCAGCAAAGCGTTCTCGCTATCCGATTCCACAGAAATCGGACGCTTAAATAAGCCCTTCTGATAACCTGTGCCGCCAAATACGACAAGCAAATTACAGCCCTCGTCGTATTGGTACAGGTGGCCGGACCTACTATCCAAAATCGTAACCGCGCCTTCATTATCCACCGTAATATCTGCCAGCACCGTTCCACTAATTTTTCTATTCTTGGAAAGGGTATACAGGTCAATATTCTCGGGGAAAACATTCTCACCCAATGCGTTCAGCTTGGAAACTGCGGAAGCAACGGAATCAACCAACGGGGATACCGTATAGACAAATCTGTCTTCGGACCAAAACAGGTTATTAAATTCCACAGGCTGGAAGCTCATTTGGGATTGTTCATTCATAGCATCCGACAAAATGCTACGCCACATAAATTCCAACTGCATTTCTGCGGTCATTCTCAGTTTGTTGGTGCCGTAGAAGCCCAAGAAGTTGTTTGCGCTGTCCACCAGCAACGCACCGGTATTGATTGTACCGGAGGTTACATACATAATTCCCATATTGTCCACAATAATCTTTTTGGGCAGATAGGGAATTTCAGGGTCTAACAGCTCATCAACGGGTTTTACATGGACTCTTAGGACATTGCCTTCCAAATCAGTAACCAGGATGCGGTTATTCTCTGTATCGGCAATATACAGCATCTGATTTTCTTCACGGAAGAACAGACCCTGTGCGCCCTCTTTCAGGGTTAAGACCTCACCGTTGAAACGGAATTCCTTCAATTCCTTAATACAGCGGTAGGTTTTGTCCAGAATCAAAATTCTGCAGTTGCCTGCGTCCAGAATGTAAACATTGTCGTTCTTATCTACGAAAATATCACTTGCACCATTTAAGGGTGTCGTCCCCATAACGGTCTCATCCACAATCAGCTTTACCTGATATGCGTTTGTAGACGGTACGGGTACATCCTCCTCATATGTATAAGTCCTGTCCGGCTGGGCGGCACTTACCATCGTTCCGTAGGAACTAAGCAAAAGCACCAGAACCAACAACAGGCATCCTATTGTTTTTCTCATTTACACACCTCATCTCAATGTCGTTACAGCAGCTTAATCCTTAATGCCCGAATGTGCCATTGTCTGGAGCATCTTGCTCTGCGTCAGAACAAAGGAAACGATAGGAGGAATCATCAGCAGCACCGCAGCCGCAGCAGCCGCACCGGAACGGGCGATACCGCCGGCACTAATCTGGCTCAACGCGGTAGGTAGCAGCTTATACTCTTCCCTGAATATGACGCCGGCAGAGCCGGTGTTCCAAATAGAGGTAAAGGAAAGCACCATAACCGTCATCCACGCAGGCTTTACGTTCGGCATAACGACATTTAAGAAAATGAAAAAATCGTTTGCACCGTCAAGCTTTGCAGCGTCCAAAAGGGAGTCGGGTATTTGAAGCATAAATTGCCGCAACAAGAACATATGCAGCGTAGAAGCAAGGGTGGGTAGTATCAATACCCAATAGGTGTTAATCAAGCCCAGCTTTGCTTTAATGATGTAGGCAGGCAGCGCCGTTACACCACCGGAGAACAGCAGTGTCAGCATAATCAGCTTCCACATGCCATCCCTGCCGGGGAATTTCTTCTTAGCAAACGGATAAGCCGCCATAGCACCGATTAACACGCTGGCCGCGGTACTGACAATACTGATAAACACGCTGTTAAACAGGTATCTTGTAAAAGGAACGGTTAGGTCAGATACCAATTGGAACAGCTGCGAGAAGTTAGCACTTGTGGGGTTGCTGATATAAAATCTCGGGGGGAAGATAAATCGCTCTTCCGCAGGCTTAAAGGCCTGAATGACATTGTAATACAAGGGTAAGCCCATGAAAATACCGACTAACACAAGCATCAAAATGACTAAGAAGTTTCCGAAGTGAGAGCGATTCAGTTGCTTACGTATACGAATTCTTTTCATATTCTCTCTCCTACTCCTCTACCAATAGCTTGTTAATAACCTTATTCACAATCAGCATTACCATAAGCAGCACTGTACTAACCGCACAGGCATAACCCAACTCATAACGGATATTACCATAGTCGGAAACATGGTTAATAATTGTATGGGCAGCATAGTTAACAGAAGGGTTACCACACAAGGTTTCCGACACAGCACCCACAGCAAAGGAGCTGGAAATCTGCATAACCGCACCGAACAGCAGCTGGGGCTTCATCTGCGGAATGGTCAAGAACCAAATTTCTTGGAATCTGTTGTGCACACCATCGATGGCACCTGCCTCATACAGGGTTGTATCCACCGTCTTAAAGCCTGCCAAGAAGGACAGGAAGCTGGTACCCAAGCTTAGCCACAATTGCACAACAATAACACAGGCTAACATATAATCCGTATCCTGCAACCACAGAATCGGGGAATCAAGGAAGCCAAGCTTCATAAGCAGACCGTTCAGCACACCATAACGGTCGCTGCTAAGAATGTAGGTCCAAATGAAGTAGGCGCCACCGGTAATGGAAGGTGCATAGAACACCAAGGTCATAATTGCACGAATCTTATTGGGCAGTTCGTTAATAAACCACGCAAAAATAAAACAGGCAATATACCCCAGAGGGCCGGTGATAAACGCCAGAATCAAGGTGTTTTTTACTGCAATAATGAACACGTCATCATTCAAAAACAGGGTTTTGTAATTGTCAAAGCCCACGAAATTCGGCGTTTGCAGCATATTAAAGTCTGTAAAGCTCAATGCGATTGCGGCAAGAACGGGCAGCACCGTAAAGATAATAAATGCAATCAGAAATGGAGCAATCATAAAGTAGCTGGCACGCTCTGCATGCACACGCTTGAGCGTATATGACAGCCGATTGGGTTTCTTTGTACGACTCATCTCTTTCATCCTTTCAAAATAATCTTAGTTATTTTGATAAAATTCATTTCTCTTCCTGAGAATTTCATCATTAATCTTGATTGTCCACTCAGACAGCATTTCTCTTGCATTTGCGCCGTTGTCAATCACGCCACGGATAGAGTTGGTCAAGCCTCTGTTCACATAGTAGTTACCGGGAACAATGGGAATAAATTTCAGCCACTCAAATTGGCTTTCCAAAACGGCCAGCTCTTTTGCTGTCCAGCCTTGTGCACGCAGAGTAATCATATTTGCGGTTGAATATCTGGCAGAAATGCCCATCGCCGCCTCCACATCGTTGGCGTATCTGGTCTGCGCGTCTGCCTGGGACCACCATTTGATGAATTGCCAAGCTGCATCCTTATCTTCTGCATCATTCAGCATAATCGCACCGTTACCGGAATTATCCATCTGGGTACGGTCAATGGTGCCGTCCTCTTTCATGATACCGGGCATCGGGTACATCTCCCACAGGCCGCTGATTTCAGGGGCTGTGTACTTCATAGATGTATAAGTGGAATATGCAACAATACCAATGGGCATTTCACCTGTTCTGAATCGGTTCACAAAGTCAAATGCCTGCGGGAAGCCATACTTTGTATAGAATTCCGTATGCTGAATCAGCGCTTCAATTGCCACATCTTCATCAAACATAACGCGGGTTAGGTCATCATCAAAATAGGAACCACCCATCTGATAAAGCAGGTTTGCGAAGGTTGCGGCAGAACCCAGGTCCATATTGTACCGCTGAAGCACCTGTGCCACATCGTACATATCCTCCCAGGTCTGGGGAATCTCAAGGCCCATTTTCTCAAAAATATCTGTTCTGACGAACATAACGGAGCAACCGTTGGTATTGGGCACACCGTAGTATCTACCCTCCAGCATAAAGGGAATCTCTGCGCCGTCGACATATTCCTCCAGCAATTCCCAATAACCGTCAAACTGCGACAAATCCACAACGGCACCACGCAACGCCAAGTTCACGACGGTATCCGAAACGGCATTGAGCAGGACATCGGGGCCGGTGCCGGATGCAAGCGCATTAACCAAAGAGGCTTGGGACAGCTCCAAATTCACCTTGATTCCGTACTTCGGGGTGAACTCGTCCGTAATCATATTTTTCAGAATTTCATACTGGTCGATACCGCCGCCTACCCATACGCGGATAGTTCTGACGCCTTCTTCGTCCTTCAGCTTATCGTTTTTAAAGGAAGCCAAGAAGCTCTTTGTCTGATAGACTATCCACTGCCATGCGTTCAGCGTGGTCTTGGGCATTTCTGCATCGGCAGAAAGCAGGGCGATATAGTCCAGATCCAATGCCTGCTCCTGATAAGTAGACATCTTAGCACTCAAACCGTTGATGTCATTTTTGAAGTAAGTCAGTCTGCCCTTATAGGTTAGGTCGGTAATGTTATCTGCGTAACTTTCCAGATTGTAGGCAACATCCTTAAAGTAAGCATTTTCCGCACCTTTTCCGACTACCTCTTCCAAACGCGCAGCTTCTTCATGCAGCAACGCAGCGTTCTTGCGGAATTCCTCAGGCAGATGAGGCAGCTGCTTATCCAAATAGTAATCTCTGTATTGGTCGGGAGAGCTACTGGTAATCATTACGATAGACAGGTACAGGTCGTTTAAGTTGTCTATAACGGTCTGCAAAATGCCCATTGTATCGGTCAGGTCGCCGATGACATTTTCCATCGTGATGATATGCTCACCCTTGGTTAGGTAGATTTTATAGGGCTGACCCTCTGCATCCTGCAACAGCATATTCTTCCACTGCCCTGTGTAGTTGAAGCGCACGCGGCTGAGTTCTTCAAAGGGGACAACGCCATCAATGTAAATCTTTCGGGAGCTGAACAGACCGTCCAAATATCCCTGCTTATACTTACAACCGATATTATAGAAGCCGTCCTCCGGTACCTCAATCTTCCAGCTAATCCATTGACCGGGCTGCTTCCATTGGGTACCGCCACCGTAGTTGATTTTAGTATGATTGTAATCAAACGGCTGGGTCAAGGGGCTGCTCTTATCTGCAGCGGGCCACAGCGTAGAGCTGGATTGCTGATAGTAATCCTCCGCTTGGAACAACTCGCAAACGCCCTGCGTATCTGCGCCCTTTTGATTGTAAATGGAAAGATAGTCCTGATAGGACATCACATAAGGCTCCTGCTTGAAGGTCAAGCCCTCCAACAGTAGCGGTGTGCCATCAAAGCACAGAGAAATTTCATGTTCACCCTGTTCCAGGTAAAACTTCAATGTGCCGTACACGCCTGTTTGGTCATACAAAAATTGTGTTCTCCACTCGGGCGTCTGCTGAGATTGGGGACGCAGGTCATCGCCCTTCTCATCTGCACGAACGGGGTCATTCTTAAATACGCGGCTCAAAACACAGCTATTTGCCTCAACAAAGGGCACTTCGCCGTCGATATAGAAGCCAAACAGATATTGGCTGCTGCTGACCGCCAGAGGGAAATAGTCCAGCGCGACATTATATAGGCCTGTTTCGGGAACGGTAACTTTGAAGGTAACCACTTCACCCTTTGCGCCAATGTATAGACCCTGCTCAGAACCTTCTCTGTTCTGATACAGCTCTGTACCCGAAGGCTCTTGGGTATAGGTAGGCTCCGTAACCTGGAAGCTTGTCAAATCCACCGCGAACTCTTTATCGGGGGAAGCGGCATCCGCATGGCCTTCCATATAGTAGTAATAGGTGTTTACGTTTTTGTGGGCTTCCGGGTCATAGGTCCAGTCATTATTGACTGATTCACCCTCTGCCGCATCCACCTGCACCAGACCCACAGAGGTCCAGAGCAAGCTGACCACAAGCATGATAATTACCCATTTTTTCATCTTCTGCATCATTTCGTTTCCTCACTCCTATTAAAATTTCTGCACGGAAAGGTAAGCACAACACGAACACGCCTATCTACTTGGCCACACCATATGTTCACGCCGTATTTTCTTCCATATATTAACTTAATACGCTCATTTACATTTCGCAGGCCGACCTTGCTTTCTTCAAAGCCTGTGCCTGTTTTTAGCTTTTTGTTTAGCTCTTTAATTTCCTCTTGGCTTAAGCTCTGTCCGTCATCTTCCACACTGATACACAGCGCTTCCTTTTCGTGGTAAGCGGAGATAATGATGTTGCCAAGATACTTTTTCGGCCTTAAACCGTGCTGAATGGCATTTTCCACGATTGGCTGTAAGCACATCTTAATTACATGACTGCTATACAGACTTTCGTCAATATCCCAATGAAACTGTATCGAATCACCAAAGCGCATACGGACAATTTCAATGTAGAGCTTCAAGAAGTCCAGCTCTTCTTTCAAGGTAACAATCACATCGTCATTTTCCAAGCCCAGCCGATACAAGCGCGCAACCTTGGTGAGCATCTTGCTGGTTTTGTTGCCCAAGCCCATCTCCTCCACCGCGTTCCATTTGATGGTTTCCAAGGTGTTATATAAGAAATGGGGGTCAATTTGGAATTGCAAAGCGCGGAACTGCGCCTGTCGCAAAGAACGGATCCTCTCGCTGAGCTCTTGCGTTGACTCTGTATCATCCCCGCGGTCTGCCAAGATGTTACTTGTAATATATAGCAATTCATTTGACTGCTTCGAGGCTTCCCGTTCACTCCAATGCAATTTGGGATTTTGAATGACCTGAATTATCTTGCGTATGGGTCGATAGGTAAAGATTGTAATGAGATACGCCACAATCAGGCTGGTTAACACACCGACTGTGATAGAGGTGAACAGGAATCCACCCACCACATTCAATTCCTCTTTGTAATCGGGAACTTGGGTGATAAACGCATAGTGCCAGCTTTTATGCATAGATTCTGCAACAGAAACAATGCGCTTTCCATTGTCTGTTATCAGCCGGGATTCGCCCGTTTTGACACCGGCAATATCCGCCCCGTAACCACGAATTGTTTCTTCGTCCCACTTCATATAATTGCGCTCATTACAGTATATGGTCTGACCGCTTACATCTAGGATAAAAAAGATGCCCTGTTCGTTTTCCTGTTGGTTTTGTAACAAATCGCGGATTTTTTGCAGGTCCACATCCAATACGAACAAGCCTGCCCGTTCTCCTCTGGGGGACCAAATCGGTTGGCAAACATAAATGCTGTTTGCGTGATTGACGAGTATGTATGGCACATACACGGGGTCTAGCTTATGAATATCGTACCATTTTCCTTTGTTCTCAATTTCGCTGATATCGCTTGCGCCGTTTTTATCAATCAACATTTTGTTGATATCGGAATAAATATAGGTTTCCGTAATTAGATTATTCGACATGGTGTGGGTATTCACCGCTTTGATGACTGCTTCGACCTTGTCGTAATAGGCTTCGTCCGTTTTCGCTTCCTGCACAATTTCCATAATTGTGTTGATTTGAGATACCTCATTCAGGGTATCCAGCAGGTCAAGCATAATATTGTCCGTTACCGCCGCATTTTTTTGCAGCAAGCTCTCGTTCATATCCATGACCCGATTGTTAACCACATTGTCAAATTTCTTATAGTTGATAGCGATTATCAACAGAAGCGGCAGCGTAACGAGAACGAACACATATATAAAATTTTTGAATAACAGGCTGTTAAATTTATAGCCCTTGATATAATACCATGCCGATTTCTGTCTTTCCATCACAGCGATATCCTCTGGCTATATTCTCTGGGTGAGTAGCCGGTGTATTTCTTGAACATAATGGAAAAATATGACGATGCACTATAACCAACCATCACCGCAATCTCACCGACCTTATATTGCCCTTCCCGAAGCAGTTGCGCCGCCCTCTCCATTTTGATTCGCAGAAGATATTCCGATAGGGTTTCGCCCATTTCCTGCTTAAACAAACGGCTTAGGTAACCGGGGTGCATGCGGTATTTCTTTGCAATGACATCGTGCGCGATGGCTTCGTCTATGTGTGCGTTTAGGTATTGCACCATCTGTTCAATCACGCTGTGCTTACCCACAGGTTTTCTGTTTTTCAAGCCATCGCACAGCGCACAGAAATCTTCCTTTACGCAAGCAGCAACAGCATTCGCGGTTTTCGCGTTATACAGATGCTCGGCATCGAACCTGCCGTTTGTAATATCCAAGGCGCTGATTTTTCGTTTTAAGTAATTTTGCTCGATTACAGCATACAGGTTTTTCAATACGGATTGCAGCTGCGACAAGTCAGCGCTGTACAGTTTTCCGAGAAAGCTGTCCAGCATATGAACCAGCGTGTGCTTGTTGCCCAAGTCCAGCTCGATTATTAGCAGCTTATAAGCAGATGCCACATCTTCATACAGCGCTTCACCCGTTTGTTGTTCAGGCAGGTCTGTATCCACTGTGTGCGGATTATCCAGCGACACTTCCTGCTCATGAGCAAGTTGCTCCGCAATACCCTTGAAGATGCTCATCAGCTCATCCTCGTCCACAGGCTTTACAAGGTAATGGGAAACCTGATAAGTAATAGCCTGTTGGGCAAATGTGAACTCGCTGTGGCCGCTTAAAATTACAACCTTGGTCTGCGGATATATCTCATGGAGATTGCGAATCAGCTCCAAGCCACTCATACGGCTCATTAAAATATCGGTTAAGAGCGCATCACAGGGATTATCCTGCAAATAAGCAAGGGCATCGGAGCCGTCGCTGAATGTGTTGACAACCTGAAAGCCCAATTCTTTCCAAGGGATAAAACATTCCAAGCTATGTCTAATATTATCCTCGTCTTCGACAATCACAAGCTTGAACACGCTTTCACCTCATCTATGTATATTGGTTGGCACTTATCGTTGGCTACACCCTTATCTTATTAAATTGACACAGCTCCCCAACTTACCCTAGTATACACCATAGATTATATTACAAAACACACGAAATTACAAGGTTGCTATCTTCACTTTTTTATAGTTTATGAACTTTTTTTTGCGAAAATTTGACAAATTCATTTCGTGATTTTGCACAATTCCCGTCATACAGTCCATATTCTACGGTGTAGCCGTCCCTTCCACGGTTACATAACGCTTGGATTGCGTGGTAAAGAGCGTGAAATACTTGCCCTTTTGCGCCATCAAATCTCTATGGCTTCCCTTCTCAATCAGACAACCGTCCTCAATCACAATAATTTGGTCGGCAACGGTTGCACTAGAGAGTCTATGCGAAACAAACACGGTAGTTTTGTTGTTGCGCAGGCGGTCAAACTGATTGAAAATCTCCTGTTCTGCCATGGGGTCAAGAGATGCAGTCGGCTCGTCTAAGATCATAATGTCGGAGTCGGCATAGAATGCTCTGGCAATTGCCAGCTTCTGCCATTGTCCGATAGACAGCTCCAATCCGTCCTGCTCAAAAATGCGCATAAGCGGTGTATCGTATCCGCGGGGCAATTGGTCAATATATGCGCTCGCTGTACTCTGCTCGGACGCATACAGTACCGTATCCATAGGCGCATTGGCATGGATATTGCCCAAACGAATATTCTCCTCAATGCTTAAAGCGTATTTGCCGAAATCTTGGAAAATGATGCCGAAGGTTTCATACAGGCTCTGCACATCGTAGGACTTTAAGTCCTTGCCGTCCAATAGAATCTGCCCTGCGGTGGGGTCGTAAAGGCGCGTCAGCAGTTTAATCAGCGTGGTTTTACCCGCGCCGTTTAATCCCACTAACGCCAAGGTTTCGCCCGGCGCGATGGTAAAGCTGATGTGCTTTAACACATCGCGCTTCGTTCCGGGGTAACGGAAGCTCACATCCACAAATTCAATGGTATGCGCCTCCCCATGGGCTACCTGCAAAGCAGGCTCCATTTGGGGAACAAGCGTCTGTTTCTCGTTCAAAAAGGCAATCAAATTATCAATAAACAGCGTGCCCTCATAGATTGCACCTGTGGAAGAAATCAGCGTACTGACACAGGTGGCAACCGAGGTAATCGCACCGGTATAATAGGTATAATCACCGATTTGCATATTGCCTGTGAACACCTGCTTTGCGATGATAATATAGAACGCCAAATTGGTAACACCGGTTATGACGGAAAAGGTAATTTGCCACGCACTTTCCTGCAAAATGAGTTTCCGCAGACCCTTATAATAGACCTGAAACGCCCGAAAGAAACGGCTGATAAAGAAATCCGCCAAATCATACAGGCGCACCTCTTTGATTAAATCCTTATCCACAAGAATACCGGAAAAGTAATTCATCTGACGGCGTTCTCTGGAGCTAAAACGGTTATAGCGAAAATTCTTTCGGCGATATGTGAAATTGACCACCGCCGACGGCACAGACACAAGGAGTACAACAAAGGTAATCCAAGAGAGTCCCGGTGCCGAAAGCAAGACAATCAAGAAGCTGACAAACTCAATCACCGAGCTGATAATTCCCAGCGTTTCCGTAAGAATATGCAGGGGTCTGTGTCCTGCCTCGCGATTGGCATTTTCCATTTTTTCGTAAAAAGAAGGATTATCAAACGACGCCAAATCCACATATTTGGACTTGTCCATAATCTGCTTTTTTACTTCCATAACGACCTTTTCACCGGCAATCCGGTTAATCGCCTGGCTGATATTGTTAACCACCAATATCAGCAGGCGGTAGGCAAAGAACGCAAGGAGCAAATACAAAATATTGGAAGACCAACACGCCTGCTCCGACAACGGACCTGCCAACAGCACCTCCTGCAAGCCGTTGAGAATATTCTTCGATATGAACGAGCCAATCACCGGTGTAACGCCCCGAAACAGCGCCACCAAGGACAACAGAATCGGTATCCAATGGCCGGTATTCCACACCAGCTTGAGAATATAAAAAAACCGCTTAAAAAATCCGCCAAACAGCTCCGACAAATAGCGCGGTACATCCTTTACCGACTTTGGCGGTGTCGGTCGCTGATAATTCGGTGTCATTCTTCTTCCTGTCGGTGTCATAAGTAATTCCTCCTTGCAAACGGCAAAAGGGCGTTGCTAATTGCACGCCCTTACGCTTATTCCGTTTTATTTTCCGCAGATTTCAAATAGGGGTCAAAAATTTTTACAAACAGCTTGGCGCACACCGATGCAATCACACCGGGAGCCAGCAAAACCCAAATCGGCGCGATTCTGACAAACAGCTCAAAAGAGAGATACGCCACAATCACAGGCAACATATGTAGAACAAGCACAATCACCGTATTGCCGATTTTCCGCACAGACAGCTGCGCCGCGTTAATGAGTGTCTGGCGGACAGTATTGTAAAACTGCGCTTGCATGGGATAGGCATAAAGCATAATGCACACCAGCCATATGCCCATCGCCAAAAAGCAACCGCTGCTCACAGCGCCCGCTGTGCCCTCAGCATGGGACATAATAAACCAATCCAAAAACAGCACCGTTCCGACCACAAGGAAGATGATATTCATAACAACCGCTTGCTTGAAATTCTCCTTGAAGGCACGAAAGAATGTGCTTGTGATTTTCACTTCCTCACCACGCGCCATTTTCATCGTAACATAGTAAAGGGCAGTAGAGGACGGGCCGATGGTAATAATCGGCAAACAGCATACAAACCACAAAAGGCTCAGCAGTACCATATCCACCACACGCGACAGCGCTTCCATAACGGGACTATCAATTCGAAACAGCTTATTCATACATTTCTCTCACTTTTCGGCAATATATGGTATATTGTACCGCACACCCTCATAAAAATCAATAAATTTTCTGTGAATAAATTGCGCAGAGCTTCGACAAGATTCCCTTGTATCCCAAAAAGCTCTGCGCTAATCTATTAACAGGCGGACATTCTCCCCGAATGCGACAACCGCCACCCGCCACTGCGCATCTCCCACGCAGTGGCGGTTTCTTTTTTTATAATACGGGAATCAGCAAAATTCGGCTATCTTCCGGCTCGGTTTCCAAATGGTTTGCCTGCAAAATGGTTTCCACCGTTGAACCTGTTTCCTTTGCCACATCCCACAGCCGATGCTTGCCCTTACGACGCAGGATAAGGCTCGGACGATTGGGGTCGGGCTTTTCAAGCTCACCCATTTCCATGCCTGTAAGCATCGGCATCCCTTGTCCGGCGGTTACTGTGCCATCGACCGTCATTTCCGCCCTTAGGTTGACATTTCCTGCGCCTGCCACTGCTTGTGGCTTGCCTGTCGGAAAAATCTCTGTATCCACGAGACTATTTTCTGCGGCAGAAATATCCAACGCCCCTTCCCAAGGCGTAATTGCGCTACACAATTCCCCGTTTGGGTCATAATAGAGCATTTGAAATTGTCCGGGCAGAGAAATTTGCACGCCATTATCCGTACGATGGGTCTGCCCGTAAGCAGGATAGAACGACAAATCCACTATCTGTTGGGCATCTGCTTGTATGGATTGCTCCCCGTGCACCGTCTGTGTGGTTTGGTCTAAAATAGCCGGTAATTGCAATTGTTCTTCCATCAGCGTGATGGGTCTGTACGGACTGTATGCGTCCTCTGCAACCATCACCATAGAACGGTCGGACAGCAAATACTGTCCCAAAATGCCGGCTTTCATCTGCACCGTACCGTTTTCGTCCAAAGCGACATCCAGGCTGGTTACACACGGTCGCACAGAAACCGTTGGGTCTTCGTCGTACGCACCGTCTAAATCCCCATATTGGGAGAACGGCAAATCATAATCGTGGCTGTAAAGCTTGCCGTCCTCTGCCCGATAGAGCAGGTGCAGCCGTCCGTTTCCGCGGAACACGACCTTGTCTGCCATCACCTTTTTGTCGAGGATTTCCGGTTGCAGGCTATAATACATCAGCTTTTCCGCTTTGTTGGGAAGGCTGAGCTGGTCCTCCAGCAGAAACGACTTCTCCCCTGCTTCACGCGGTAGCATCACAGGGTATGTAGCCGTCAACAGTTTGATGTCCTCCGGCAATTCTCCGGGTATTGCAACCTGCGCCTGACCGGGAAGCCACGCCTCCCCCAAAGCACCCAAGGTTGCTCTTATCATCAGCTTTCTTGCAGAGGTACTCCGTGCATCCACGCTGCGAAGCAAACACGACACCAAAATCTTCCCGTCATGGCGCGTATCCGGCAATTCCCATTTCATAGAAAAGGGCAGCCACGCTTCCACACTGCGAACACCGTCTTCGTCCTCCGGTGTATACAGCACCCACGCCATTACCCCACAGGAAACAGCCATATGGTCCCCGTTCCACTCCTTGCCACGCACAATTACCTGTCCCCATGCGCCCAAGACGCGCCCAACATCCGGCATGCCGTCCGGCAAGCGAAGCTCCATAGTTTCCTCCTGTGTGCGCAGGCTATCGGTCAATTTTTGTAGGTATGCCACAGGCATTCTATCAAACTGCATTTCCACGCAAATCACTCCTTATAGACTTCTGATACCATAGCCTATTCCGCAAAGGACAGGCTTATACCAATTATTTTCCGCGGCATACAGCAACGCCCGAAAAAAGCGCCAAAAGTCCGAACAGGAAGCAGAAAACACCGCTTTCCAGCCATGTTCCCACCAATACACCTACGCCAAATGCAATTAGAATACATCCCCACAGCTGATTGCGCCGACACATAAAAACACCCCCTGCACAAATTCTATGCAGAGGGTGTTATCAATTATCCGCCTAAGTAGGCTTTTTGCACTTCCGTACTGTGCATTAGCTCACTACCGGTGCCGCTTAAGGTGATTGTGCCGTTTTCAAGAACATACGCTCTGTCGGCAATTGCCAACGCCTTGCTGGCGTTCTGCTCAACCAACAAAATGGTTGTGCCGGCATCGTGAAGCTCTTTAATAATCGCAAAAATTTGGTCTACCAAAATGGGGGCAAGACCCATTGACGGCTCGTCGAGCATCAGTAGCTTCGGGTGGCTCATCAATGCACGGGACATCGCCAGCATCTGCTGTTCGCCACCGGAGAGCGTGCCTGCAATTTGGTTTTTCCGTTCTTTCAGACGGGGGAATCGCTCATAAATCGAATCCAAATCCGCCTTGAATTTCTGCTGGTCCTTGGTTGTGTAGGCACCCATCATAAGGTTTTCATATACCGTCAGCTCTTGGAAGATGCGACGACCCTCGGGCACCTGCGTCATACCATGGTGTACAATTTTATGGCAAGGCAATTTGGAAATATCCTGCCCGTCAAATACGACTGTACCGTTTTTCTTGGGAATCAGACCCACAACGCTTTGCATCATCGTGGTTTTGCCTGCACCGTTGGCACCGATGAGCGATACGATTTCGCCCTCGTTTACCTCAAAGCTGATACCTTTTAGCGCACAAATGACACCATAGTACACTTCCAGATTATTTACTTCTAATAATGCCATAGTGTTATCCTCCGATGTACGCCCTGATAACCTCAGGGTCTTGCAGCACAGTTTTGGTATCGCCCTGTGCCAATACGGTACCGAAGCTCAAGACCGTCAGCTCATCGCACAAATTGGAAACGAATTTCATATCGTGTTCGATGAGCAGAATGGTCATATCAAATTCATCGCGAATGAAGCGAATGGTTCGCGCCAAATCCTCTGTTTCGTGGGGATTCATACCGGCAGCCGGCTCATCAAGCAGAAGAATCTTCGGATTGGTTGCCAGCGCTCTGGCAATTTCCAATTTGCGCTGTTTGCCGTAGGGCAGGTTGCAGGCAAGATTATTTCGCTCCTCCTCCAAGCCGAAGATACGAAGCAGCTCCTTTGCCTTTTCCCGCATTTCCTTTTCCACCTTGAAATGCCGGGGCAGGCGGAGCAGGGACTCCACAACAGAGCACTTATACTCCGGGCGGTTATGCAGACCCACCATAACATTCCGAACTACCGTCATATTGTTAAACAGACGGATATTTTGGAAGGTACGGGCAATGCCCTTTTGATTCATTTTATGAGGGGTCAGACCCTTCATCTCCTCGCCGTCCAGGTAAAACGTGCCGGTGGTGGGTTTGTAGATACATGTCAGCAAGTTGAAGATCGTCGTCTTACCGGCGCCGTTCGGACCAATGAGACCATACAGCTGATTCTTTTTAATGCGAATATTCACATCCTGCGCTGCTTTCAGACCGCCAAAGGAGATACCGAGGTTTTTCGTTTCCAGCATATACTCTGCCATTACTTCTTACCTCCTTCTTTTTTATCGGGGTTAAGATTCTGAGGAGTGAAGTCCACGGACAGCACCTCGTCCATGCTAATCTTGGTGGGTACCACGTCCCACTTTGCCTTATCGTCCCGAATGTTGGCTGCATCGTGCTTTTTCAACTTATCCAGCAGAACACTCACATTGTACTTATCCCGGAAGCCCTTCAGCTTGGGAGCATTGTTATAAATAACAATCACAATCAGCACCAGCGCATACAGCAGATTCTGCAGCACTGCCATATCTCCCGTCAGCTTGGTGGGCAGCCAGGTATTCAGCCATGTAATCAGGGTTGCAGCGATAATAGAGCCGTTGATACTGCCCATTCCGCCCAAAACAACCATAACCAGCATCTCAATGGAGTAGTTATAGCCGAATTGGTTACTCAAAACCTTGTAGTTACTGTAGCTGTACAGTACGCCTGCCATACCTGCCAAAGCGGCGGACATAGTGAAAGTAATCAGCTTATATTTCGTTATGTTGATACCGGTCGCCCGGGCAGCGATTTCGCTATCGCGAATAGCTGTTACAGCTCTGCCGTGCTTGGAACGGATATAGTTCTGCACCAGCGCCAAAGTCACCAATACCAACACAAAAGCGATGATGAACAGGTATTTCTTATCAAAGCGGGGGGTCTCCAAACCCAAAGTGCCGCCAAACAGCTTGTCCGGTGCATTCCGGAACAGCGACTTTACAATTTCGCCAAATGCCAATGTAACAATGGCCAGATAGTCGCCACGCAGTCTCAAAGCGGGAATGCCCACAATGATACCGCAGACTGCGGCAGCTGCGCAGCCGGCTACCATAGAAATCAGCAAAGCGGGCACGCCGTTCCCCATTATAGGCACCAGCAAGGATGCCACTTTACCGCCAAGGTAAGCGCCCACGCACATAAAGCCGGCATGACCCAGGGACAATTCACCCAGGAAGCCCACCACCAGAGAAAGAGACACCGCCAAAACAATGCTGATTGCTACCTTTTCCAGCAGGAACAGCAGAGAGCTGTCAAATTTTACACCAACGGCAGACATGCTGCCCAGCACAATCAGCAAAAGGCCGATAACCATATAGTTGATGTAATGGTTGATTTTGAATTTACCAAGTCTCATACCTTTTCCCTCCGTTTCTTACCGAGGAAGCCGGTAGGTCTGACCAAGAGAATCACGATCAGAATGGAAAACTCAATGGCATCCGTGTAGGGAGCAATTACTGTAATTTTGTTGGATATATTCTCCACCACGCCCAGCAGAATACCGCCAAGCATAGCGCCGGGAATGGAGCCGATACCGCCGATAACTGCCGCTGTAAACGCCTTAATGCCGGGCATAGCGCCCATAGTAAAGGACACATTGGGGGCTTTGAGTAAGTAGAAAAGACCTGCCAGCGCTGCCAAAGAGGAGCCAATGGCAAAGGTGATGGTGATAATTCCGTTCACATTAATACCCATCAGCTGCGCCGCCTCCCGATCCTCAGACACGGCGATCATAGCGCGGCCAAGACGGGTATATTTCACAAACAGTGTCAGCACAATCATTACCGCAATGGTAACTGCCATCGTAACCAACGCGGAAACCTGCACTGTTGCGCCCATAAACTTCACTGCGCCAAACTCGTACACTGTTACCATCTTTGGCGCAGAGCCGAAGATAATCTGCGCAAGGCTCTGTAGCAGATAGCTGATGCCAATGGCTGTAATCAGAACAGCCAAGGGAGATGCGCCACGCAGAGGACGATAAGCCACCCGTTCAATGGTAACACCCAAAATCACGCAAGCAACCACAGCAACAGCAATGGCAAGCAGTGGGTTACCACTGGCCATCATCACAAATATTACATAACCGCCCACCATGATGATGTCGCCGTGGGCAAAGTTCAGCATCTTTGCGATGCCGTAGACCATGGTATAGCCTAGAGCAATCATTGCATAAATACCGCCCAGGCTCAAACCATTTATCAATGTAGATAATATTTCTTCCATAAAACTTCTCGATTCTTCTTATGTTATAAGCTGGGGAGAATCAAACACCGACAGCTTAAAGCACACAACTGCACATACCGGTTTTTACCGGTATGTGCAGTGTTTTTTAGATGTAGATTATAAATTAGCCGGCATCCTTGATAACGTATTGGATAGCGGACTTATTCACATAACCGTTGGATTCCCAGGTAATCTTGTCGCCGGTAACAGCGTTCTCTACGGTATAACCGCCATTGAACTGTTCCTTCAGAATCTCACACAAGTCGGAAGCAGAGATGGTAACAGGAATTTCCTTACCGCCCTCGATTGCCTTCTTCATAGCGCCTACCAATGCGTAAACACTGTCGTATGCGGAAGCGCCGAACTGGTTCAGCGTGTCCTTGCCGTACTTATCAACATACTTGTCGATAAAGGTCTTTGCTGCGCCCTCGGTAGCCTTGGAATTGAAGTGGGACAGCATGGTAACCTTCTGGGGAATGGTAGTGATGTCGAAGCCATCTGCGCTGTCGATGCCGTCGAAGCCGTCGCAGCCGTAGTAAACAGTTTCCTTAGCCAGAATATCCTTTGCCTGGGTCATAAAGATAGATGCGGGGGTGTAGTAGATAGGCATAAAGATAAATGTGCAGTTCTTCAGGGTGTCAATCTGGGTTGCAAAGTCAGTGGTGTTTGCATCGGTGAACTGTGTTTCAATCATCTTTTCCTTAATAGATGCATCCAGATTTGCGGTGAACTGGTCGTAGATGCCCTTGGAGTAGGAGTCATCAGACTTATAGAACACACCAATCGCCTGGCCTGCCAGATTCTCGTTTACGAACTGTGCAGCTACCTTACCCTGGTTGCCGTCAGGGAAGCACATCTGATAACCGTTGGGGTTAGCAGGAATCTTATCGCCGGAGGCAGAGGGGGACAGGAAGAACAGATTGTCTTCCACGGACAGGTTCTTGAACTCTTCGCCGGGGTCGGT
>JAZNGK010000089.1:0-4330 GCA_045576395.1 Faecousia sp.
GCAAATAAACAAAAGCCCCTTTAGGGGCAGCCCGTGAAAGTCGTGCGGTTGGCAGACTATTCGACGAGCCTATAGGCTCAGCCGAGGGCATGCCCCAAGGGGGCTGGAGCATACCACCGGCACGGCCGGTGGTTATGATTAGGGATAATCTTACAAATTTTGCTTGCTAATTTTGCATTTTCCCGTTATCATAGAGGTAATAAAAATGGGAGGGAAGCTTATGAAACAAACTATCAATGTATGGGAATACGCACCACAGATTTTAGAGGCGGTCAGCAAAGGTGTTCTGCTGACGACACAGGCAGACGGAGAGGTTGATACCATGACCATCGGCTGGGGCACGATGGGCACCGAGTGGTACAAACCGGTGTTTATCGCCTATGTCCGTCAAAGCCGGCACACCAAGGCGCTTTTGGACAAAAATCCGGAATTTACCGTCAATGTACCGCTGGGCGAAGCGGATAAAGAGATTATCCGCGTGTGCGGTACCGAATCCGGTCGCGATGTGGATAAGATTGAAAAATTGCATTTAACCCTAGTACCCGGTGAAACAATCTCTGTGCCCGGCATTAAGGAACTGCCCCTTACCTTGGAGTGCAAGGTGCTCTACAAGCAGGACCAAGACCTGTCTTTGTTAGACGAGGAGAGCAGACTGCGCTTTTATAAGCCCGGTACACCCAACGACGGGGATTTCCACACCGCCTATTACGGTGAGATTACAGCCGCGTACATCTTGAAAGATTGACAATAGAATGCAAACTCGGTATAATAGCACAAACTACGAAAGAAGATGATGTATGATGAGCAGCATCGGTGTGCTGGGCGCAGGTACTTGGGGTATGGCGCTGGCGCGTATGCTTTACAATAACGGACATGAGGTCTGCGTGTGGTCTGCTTTGCCTAACGAAGTGGAGCAGTTTTCCGCAACCCGTCGGCATCCTAATCTGCCCGGTATGGTGATTCCTGAGGGGATTGTCTTTACGGGAGAAATCGCGCAGGCGTGTTGCCAACGGGATATTTTGCTCTTTGCGGTGCCGTCGCCTTATGTGCGCAATACGGCTCGTCTGGCGGCACCGTATGTGGCGGATAAGCAAGTCATCGTGGATGTGGCAAAGGGGATTGAATCCGATACCTTGCTTACGATGACCCAAATTATCGCGCAAGAAATACAGAATCCTGCGGTGAAGCTCGTAGCGCTCTCCGGACCGACGCACGCGGAAGAGGTGGCAAAGGACTTGCCTACCACGATTGTGTCTGCCTGTGAGGACGCAGAGACCGCAAAGCTGGTGCAGAATGTGTTTTGGGGCACCTGTATGCGCGTGTATACCAATGACGATGTGCTGGGTGTGGAGCTGTGCGGTGCGACCAAGAATGTAATTGCGCTTGCCTGTGGTATCGCCGCAGGGCTTGGCTATGGGGACAATATCAAGGCGGCACTCATTACACGCGGTATGGCGGAGATTTCACGCTTGGGAATGGCTATGGGCTGTCGTGAGCAGACCTTTGGCGGACTTGCCGGCATTGGTGATTTGATTGTTACCGCAACGAGTATGCACAGTCGGAACAACCGTTGCGGCATGCTGATTGGACAGGGTGTCGCTGTGGACGAGGCGATTCGGCAGGTGGGTATGGTGGTCGAGGGCGTGAACGCGCTACCGGCTACGATGGCGCTTGCCAAGCGGTATTGCGTGGAAATGCCGATAGTAGAGGCGGCCTACCAAGTGGTTTGCGAGGGAGTTTCTGCCAAGTGTGTGGTGCAACAGCTGATGAGCCGCAGCAAAAAACCGGAGCTACCCGATGCGGCGCTGGATAATCATTATGAATAAAAAACTGCGTGTTGCAAAGCGCAACACGCAGTTTTCAGATAAAATAGAAGTAGCCCTTAACTGATTTCTCGGTTTCATCAGTTAAGGGCTACTTCTCTTCTATCTTAGTATCTAACATCCTTGATTAACCTCTCTTTCTACAGATTGGACAGACCGTTTCATTCCTTACGAAATCCATTCCGAAACACCATATCATTTGACTTTTCCATCACACTCTAAGCGAGTAACCTCTTGCGCTGGAACATTTCCCAAATGAAACCTTCTGTCTTGGGGTTTTCTTAGTACATTGGTATCACCCTTTCTGACTATAAGATACCATAAGGTAGAGGTGTTTTCAAGATGGAAAATTGTATAAAATAAACAAGTTCCAATTATTCATAACGCAGAAATTGTGAATATTCACCATAAATATGTTGACAATAGGGAAGTGGCTGTGATATAATTGACATGTTGAGGCGAAAAATCGGCAGGAAGGATTATCCTTTCTGCCGATTTTGACTGTTACACATTAAACAGGAAGTTGACGATGTCGCCGTCTTTCATAATGTATTCTTTGCCCTCGCTACGGACCAAGCCCTTTGCTTTTGCGGCCGCCATGGTGCCCATAGCCTGCATATCCGCAAAGGCGATGACCTCTGCGCGGATAAAGCCACGCTCAAAGTCCGTATGGATTTTGCCGGCGGCTTGGGGTGCCTTGGTGCCGTTTTTGATAGTCCATGCACGGCATTCATCACTACCTGCGGTGAGGAAGGAGATTAAGCCGAGTAACGCGTAGCTGCTTTGAATCAGCTTGTCCAAACCCGACTGCGCAACGCCCAGCTCCTCCATAAACATAGCCTTTTCCTCGGGGTCGTCCAGCTCGGCAATATCCGCTTCCAGCTTGGCACAAATGGGAAGAAGCTGACTGCCCTCGGCCTCGGCGAGCGCTTTCACAGCCATATAGTGGCGGTTGTTTTCCGGCTCGTTGATTTCGTTTTCTGCCAAATTGGCAACATAAATGGTCTTTTTCAAGGTCAGCAGGTCAGATGTGGCAATCAGCGCCATATCCTCGTCGCTTCCGTCGAAGGTGCGTGCCAGCTTACCCTCGTTTAGGTGTTGTAACAGCGCGGCAAACAACTCTGCCTCGCGTGCGAATTTCTTGTCCCCACCCTTCATGGCCTTCTGTGCCTTGTCAATCCGACGCTCCACCATCTCCATATCCGCCATCACCAATTCCAAATTGATGATGTCAATATCCCGTAACGGGTCTGTACTGCCCTCGACATGGGTAACATTGGAGTCGTCAAAGCAACGGACAACATGGACAATGGCATCGGTGGTGCGAATATTGCTTAGGAATTTATTGCCCAAGCCCTCGCCCTTGGAAGCGCCCTTTACCAAGCCTGCGATGTCCACAAATTCAATCACCGCGGGGGTGAGCTTTTTGGGGTTGTGAAGCTTTGCCAGCCAATCCAAACGGGAATCGGGTACGGAAACCACGCCCACATTGGGGTCGATGGTGCAAAAGGCGTAGTTATCAGCCGGCACGCCTGCGTTGGTAATGGCATTAAACAGGGTGGACTTGCCGACATTGGGCAGTCCGACGATACCTAATTTCATATATACTCATATCTCCTTTATTTCCAATGGTTTTTTCGTTTAGGGTGATGGCTTTTACACCATTTTTACACCATTTTATGCAAACAGTCTTTCAAACTGCTGTAGCCAAGTTCATAGAATCGTCTGTCACATGGACATATCGATCCATTGTGGTCTTAATACTTGCATGACCTAATAACTTCTGCAGCACCTTTGGCTGCATGCCACTTTCAATGGCGCGGGTCGCGTAGGTGTGACGAAGGGCGTGCATACAGAATCGCTTAATGCCTGCCTCGTCGCATAGCTTGTAGAGGTGGGTATCATAGGAACTGTTTTTAGCGGGTTCTCCAGTCCGCCAATTGATGAAAACTAAATCTTCCATATCAAGGACATTCTGTTGGCCGGTACGCCTGTCCATATAGGGGAGTTCTTGAGATAGTTTTTCAGAACGCTTGTGGTTTTCTCGATTATCATAGATGGTTTTCAGAATCTCATAGGCACGGTTCGTCAGTGGAATGGTCCGGTAGCTTTGCTGGGTTTTAGGTGGGCCGGCTCGCCAATCCTTTTGCTTGTGCCGAAATTCCAAGGTCTTATTGACAGTCAGGGTCCGCTTTTCCCAATTGATCGCATCCCAGGTCAGGCCGATCAGCTCACCGGTACGAAGTCCGGTCTCCAGGATCAAGGCATACTGGTAGTAGTTGTGGGATCGCTTGGCAACTTCCAAGAACTTCATCTGTTCTTCCACAGTCAGGTACTTGATGTCATTGACAGCCCGAACCGGTTTGGTGTATCTTACACCATCCATGGGGTGTTTGGCAATCAAATCGTTCATCAGTGCTGCACGGAACATCGTGCCCATTGCAATATAGGTCTGCCGAATGATAGAACCGGCATAAGTTTCTAAGTCGGGAGGCCAAGCGGTCTTA
>JAZNGK010000090.1:0-6848 GCA_045576395.1 Faecousia sp.
AATAGCTACTGTCGACCCCTCTAAGCTGTTCCACCATAGCCTTGGTTGCAGGCTGGTAGTAGGCAATAATCGTCAACGCCTCGAGTTGAGAAGCAGACAGCTTCGGTGGCTTGCGCGTTTCGAGCGCCTGTGTAATATAGTCTGCCATTTCACCCGAGGATGCCATTTGATAGCCTGTTTCCAAGCGGAGAATACGGATACCTCTGCGATTAAACGCAAGCTCGTTTGCCAGCGCATCGGTTGCGGAAATAATTTCATTCTCGTCCACTTCCAAGACAGCGGAAAGCTGTGCGATTTCCACCCGTTCACCGGCAGCAAACAAGATGGCTTCAATGGCCCTCTGTAATTCAATTTGTTCCATTTCAGTCATCTCCTTGTGTGTTTAGTGCCGACTCATCCAACAAGCGGACATTGGGATTTTCACCGGAAACATCGTCCTCTAATGCGACGGAATTGGTCTTACACAGCTCCAAGACAGCCAAAAAAGTCGCCACAATTTCGGAACGGCTGCGACTTCCCTTGAATAAGCTCTTGAGCTTCTGCACACCGCGCAAAATGAGGTTGTGTAACAGCTCTTTTGCCTTTTTGGTAACGGGATACGGCTCCTTGCCCACGATGCCCTTGAAGTTCACGGTGGGTGGCGGTAGGCGACGCTGGTTGCGCTCGGTAATCTCGTCAAGCGCCCACAGCATATCCATAACATCGTGCTGATAGCGGTAGGTGGTATCGCGTCGCAACGGCTCTGGCGCTTTGATAAACAAACAGCGACCCACATCGTTCATAGGTTCCAAAACGGTAATTGCCATACGGATTTGGTCCATCGCCTCATGGCGTTGGCGTTCAATCAAGGACTGACGCAACAGGTCCAGCTCCGTTTCCGCCTCTACAGCCTCTGCGGTGGATAAGAGCATTTTGGTCTTGATGAGCATAAGGTGAGATGCCATCGTGATAAACTCGCTGGCAAGCTCAATGTCCAGCCGTTTCATCTCCTCCAAATATGCCAAATACTGCTCCAAAATCGCGGTAATCGACACATCCTGAATCTCAATTTTATTCTTGCTTAACAGCAAAAAAATGACATCCAGAGGACCCTCAAAGTCCTCCATCAGCTCACTTCTGGTGTGGACAATGCCCTCTAAGCGGTATTTCGGTTCAGCCATAATTGTTACTTGCCCGCACTTTCACATAATATTGACAGTATTATACCAAACAAACAGCAATCCTGCAAGTATTTGTAAAAAAAATCGCGGATATTGCATTTTTCGACAAACTATGCTAGAATAAGAAAAAAATTGGAGGGATGACAGTGGCACAAAAACCCAACCGCTACAAGGAAATGGAACGGTATATGACTTACACTTTGTGTATAGACGCAGTTGTGTTTATCCTATATCTGCTGGTTGCAGGTAACGGCATCATTTGGCTGAAGGTCATTTTGACACTCCTGTGCTTCGCCATTTCGGGTGCGTTGCTTTGGTTTCTGTATGCAACCAAAGAGCTTTTGAAGCAACGCAGTCTGTGGATTACAACAGGTGCCGCGGCAATTGCGATTTGCCTGTTATTCTCTTTACTTCTAAATTTCCCAAGTCCGAACAAATATAAACAAAAAGGTGAAAATTCCGCCTATCAAATTGTAAATCAGCTATAAAAGTAACGCTGGAACGAAATTCGTTCCAGCGTTTTCTTATCGATAAAAACTATTACCGCCGATAAATTCCCGTACCAGGCTTGTTGGGGGAATCTCGTCGTCAACATCCGCAGATTGGACATAGTTGAGTATTTTTACCATTCCGCGCACCGCCTCGTAACAGCTTTCTTCGGGCTGTACCGCGGTCAGTAACGGAAATATATGATTCTTGAGCACTGCCAGCTCATAAAGTGTTGCGCTGTTAAAAATCACATCCGCATTCTCCTGGAACGGGAATATCCAGCGCTCCTCTCCTCTGCGCACCGAATCCCACATAGAAAGTGTGCGCGCTACGGAGGAACCGCGCGTTTCGTAATCTCTGACCGTTCTGCGCAACAGGCGTAAGTAGCTCGACGGAATACGGTTGTGGTCGTCCAAATTGAGTGTCAGCAAGGCGCTTACATAGAGCTTAAACACCAAGGCTTTGTCCAAATCTTCCGGCAAAAGCACCGGATTCAACGCGTGTAGACCCTCGACAATAATCACCGTATCTTCGTGTAATTGCAGCTTATGTCCTTTCCACTCACGCATACCGGTGAGGAAGTTAAACGACGGCAATTCCACCTCATCGCCTGCAAGCAAGGCATTCAAGTGTTCGCGGAACAAATCCGTATCAATGGTATTGATGTGCTCCAAATCCAATTGTCCGTCAGGACCGGGCACGATGGTATCGCGATTGACATAGTAATCGTCCAGACTCATTAAAATCGGTTTTTTGCCGTGAACACGAAGCTGGGTTGCCAGCCGATTGGCAGAGGTCGTCTTGCCTGACGAGCTGGGGCCTGCCAGCATAACCGCCTTTGCACCACGCTGACACACCATATCCGCCACTTGGGCGTACTTTTTTTCGTGCAACGCCTCGTTCACGCGAATGAGCTGACGAATCTTGCCGGATTGCACCATATCGTTCAAATCCGCTACTGTTTCGCACTCCATAAGGCTACCCCAGCGCTTTCCCTCGTTGGTAACGGAGCGAAAATGCGGCATATCCGTATATTGCGAAACGCTGTCGGGATTCTTGTCATCGGGATACACGAAAAGGAAACCATCCTCGGTGGGCAACACATCCCACACCTGTAAGTAGCCTGTTGACGGAGCCAATTCCCCGTAATAATAATCGGAGAAATCCCCATAGGCATACTCATCAAAATAGTCCACCGTACGATAACGCAAAAGCCGTACCTTATCGGTTTTTCCTGCCGCTTCATAGCGCTTGATTGCGGCATCAATGCGCACGCGACGACGAATCAGCGGAATATCCAGCTGAACAAGCCTTTGCATCTCCGTTTTAAGCACCTGTAAATCAAACTGCGCCATATCCGACAGCTGAATCATGAGTGCCGGACCCACGGTACTACCCATCATAGCAGTTATTTGCGGAAAGCAATTTTCAAGAGCAAGGAAGAGGACAAACTGCGCTGTTCTTGCATAGACATCCTTTCCGCCGGGGTCGTGATAGTACAAAAGCTGCACTTCACCATTGGATGCCGCCATAGCGCGACGAATGGACGGGCGGTCTTGGCACAGCTCCTTTGCCCGCACCGGCACATAGTTTAAGTTAAATACCTCACCGGCAATTTTTGCCGCTATGGGGCGTTGGGAGAGGCATTTTCTGTCCAATCCCAATATATCCACCAACTCCAACAGCGTTTGACCCGGCTTCGCTTCTATCTCGTAATTATCAATCCGCAGTTGCACAGGTATTCCCCCTTTTATTATTTCTCTTTTTGGGCACAGCCTTGGCAATTTTTGCAATTACCACAGCAATCATGCTTCTTTTTTGCAAATACAATATATGCGCAGTACGCTACAATCAGAACCAAAATTACAATTTCAAACCATTTCATAGCAGTACCCCAAATTGATACACAGCAAACGACACCAGCCACGCAATCACGCATTGTAATACAACCACGCCCAAGGTCTTCCAGCTAGAGTTTAACTCTCTGCGAATGGCGGCAACCGCGGCAACGCAAGGCGTATATAACAAGCAGAAGGCAAGGAAGCTCGCGGCAGATTCGGTTGTAAACAGGCTATGCAGGGCTGTGGTCAGTTGTTCTGTTCCCACACCGAGAATCACACCAAACGTACTGACCACCGCCTCTTTTGCGGTGAAGCCGGACACCAATGCCGTAACCATCTTCCAATCACTAAAGCCCAAGGGCGCAAAAATCGGCGCAACCAAACGCCCAAGTGTTGCCAAAATGCTGTTTGCGCTATCGGACACCACATTAAACCGAACATCAAAGGTCTGCAAAAACCAAATGAGGACGGTTGCCACAAAAATGACAGTAAATGCCCGTTGGATAAAGTCCTTTGCCTTTTCCCACATCAAAAGCAGTACACTTCTTGCCGAGGGAAGGCGATAATTCGGCAGTTCCATTACAAAAGGTACGGGATTTCCTCGAAAGATTGTGTTTTTCAGCAGTAACGCAACCAAAACACCCACAAGCATACCGCCAAAATACAGCGCAATCATCACAGGAAGCGCATTTCCCGGGAAAAATGCCGCGGCAAATACCGCGTATATGGGAATTTTCGCGGAACAGCTCATATACGGTGTCAGCAAAATGGTCATCTTTCTATCGCGGTTGGACGAGAGCGTTCGCGTTGCCATGATACCGGGAACACTGCAACCAAAGCCTATCAGCATCGGCACAAAGCTTCTACCCGAAAGACCGATTTTTCGCAACAGCTTATCCATAACAAAAGCAACGCGCGCCATATAACCGGAGTCTTCCAGCATAGACAGGAAGAAGAACAGCACCACAATCACCGGCAGAAAGCTTAACACGCTACCCACACCGGAGAAAATACCGTCAATAATCAAACTATGTACAATGGGATTCAAGCCGTAACGCGTCAGCAAATCGTCTGCAACAAAGGTCAGCCCGTCAATGGCATACGCAAGCAAATCCGACAGCCACGCGCCAAACACATTGAAGGTAAGATAGAACACAAGCCCCATAATCGCTACAAACAAGGGAATTGCCAAATAGCGATTGGTAAGCACCTTGTCAATTTGAACGCTTCTATGGTGTTCCTTACTCTCCTGCGCGCGTACCACGCACGCACCGCAAACCGATTCAATAAAATTATACCGCATATCCGCAAGCGCCGCATTACGGTCCAAGCCGCGGTCAAACTCCATTTCAATTACCGAGTGCTCAATAAGCTCTTTTTCATTTTGGCTTAGCTCAAGCAGGTCAAAGAACGCCTGTTCTCCCTCAATAAGCTTCATCGCACAGAAACGACGGGAAATATTTACATGGTCGGCATGGTCATCAATAATATGGCTCACCGCGTGAATACAGCGATGCACAGGGCCGTCCGGACAGAAATCCATCACCTTGGGAAGCTGTCTTTCCTTTGCGGTCTTTAGAAGGGTGTCAACCAGCTCGGAAATGCCCTGTTTTTTAGAGGCACTAATCGGCACAACCGGCACGCCCAAGGCTTCCGTCATTTTTTGGACATCTACACTGCCCCCGTTACCGCGCAATTCGTCCATCATATTCAGCGCAATCACAGTCGGCACCCGTAACGCCAAAAGCTGTAAGGTAAAATAGAGATTGCGCTCCATATTGGTTGCATCGACGATGTTAATAATTGCATCGGGCTTTTCCTTCAAAAGAAAATCACGTGTAACGATTTCCTCTTGCGAATAGGGACGAATCGAGTAAATACCCGGCAAATCCACCACTTTATGCTCCGTATTGCGAATCACACCGATTTTTTGGTCAACCGTTACGCCCGGGAAGTTGCCCACACGCTGATTGGCACCGGTCAAGGCGTTGAAAAGCGTCGTTTTGCCGGAATTGGGATTGCCTGCCAATGCAAATATCATTCCGCTACCCCCTCTATCTCTATCATACCTGCGTCCTCACGACGGATAGTCAGCTCATAGCCACGCACGCGAATTTGAATCGGGTCCCCCATGGGGGCAACCTTTTGTAGCGAAACCGTCGTACCGGGAATCAAGCCCATATCCAAAAAGCGAAGTCGCAACGCACCCTCACCGCCTACCGCGGTAATCGCTCCGCTCTGTCCGATTTTTAAGTCGTTAATTGTCATTGCGCCCTCCCTCTAGTTAGCAACTGCTAACTGCTCATATATGCCTCATTATAAACACCAAACCAATATTTGTCAAGAAAAAAATACGCACTTATGGGCGTTGCACCATAGTGATGAATCGGTTTTGAAGTGCCCCTTTTCTCCAATATTGCACAAAAAATTCCCGCAATGCGTCAGCATTACGGGAATTTTGTTATTTATCTTGAAGAAAAGTTCCTGCTTCAAAACTGCAGGGCACCTAAAAAGGATGGGGATTTTTCTGAGATAAGGAAAAAATCGCAGAAATCCTTTGTGGATTGCGAGGATTTTTGACGCAATATCGGGGAAATCCACGCCTTTTTAGGCGTTTTATCACTATGGCGCACCGCCCAAACAAGTGCGTATTTTCATCATTTACCAATGCTGGAAATATCATAGGGCGTTGCTTGATAGACAAAGTAATTGAGCCAATTGGAAAACAGCAAATTTGCATGGCTTCTCCAGCGCACAACGGGCGGCTTGGTATCGTCATCGTTGGGATAGTAATTCTTCGGTACGGAAATCGGCAAGCCAACCTTTTTATCCCGTAAATATTCGCGTTCCAAAGTGTCGGGGTCATACTCCGAATGTCCTGTAATAAAAATCTGCCGACCGTTCTTATTCATAACCGCATACACACCGGCTTCTTCGGAAGATGCCAAAATCTTCAAGCCGGATACCGCTTCAATATCCGCGCGGTCAACGGTTGTATGGCGAGAGTGCGGTACCCAAAAGCTGTCATCAAAGCCACGAAGCAAAATCGAACGGGGATAGTCCTTAGTATGCGAAAATACACCGAACAGCTTTTCGTCCAGGTTGCGTTTTTGAATACCGTAGTGATAATAAAGACCTGCCTGTGCGCCCCAGCAAATATGGAAGGTGCTTTGCACATGGGTGGTGCTCCATTGCATAATTTCACACAGCTCCGGCCAATAGTCTACATCCTCAAATTCCATATTCTCCACAGGCGCACCGGTAATCACCATACCGTCAAACTTGCGGTCTTTCAGCTCATCGAAGGTTTTGTAAAAGCTCAACAGATGCTCTTGAGAGGTGTTTTACGATATATGGG
>JAZNGK010000091.1:0-6100 GCA_045576395.1 Faecousia sp.
TATTTAGGAGATGCGTACTACGACTACAATCTTGTGCTCACCCTGGATAATGGCCGTCCTTGTGAGGATCGGGTAATCGGCAATGCCTTCAACCGGCTGAAAAGGAATGCAGACCTTCCGGATGTGGTTTTCCACTCCCTCAGGCACTCCAGCACGACCTATAAGCTGAAGCTGAACCACGGAGACATCAAAGCAACACAGGGCGATACGGGCCACGCACAGCCTGACATGGTCACCGAAGTCTATGCCCACATTCTGGATGAGGACCGCAAGGTCAACGCCCAGCGCTTTGAGGCAGGCTTCTATTCCAGAGCAGATCTGCGTGGGTTGGAGCAGTCATTCCGCACGCAACCCGTGCAGCAACCGGGTATGGATATCGTGCAGCTACTGGTTCAGCTGCAGCAAAATCCGGCACTGTTGACCCTTCTGAATGGGCTTGCGAATGCAAATGTGTCCGGATAATATCAAACCGTTCAAAACCGTCTATTAGCAAAAATGCGATTTTGTTAGCAAAAATTCAAAAAAGTGTTCGAATCCATTTTGGCAGTTCGTAGAGCTGCGGCTGCCAAATGGATAAGAAATAACAATTTAATAATGGGACAAATAGTTATGAAAACACCGTGATTTACGGTGAAATCACGGTGTTTGGCACCCCCGGCGAGACTCGGACTCACTACCTCGCGCTTAGGAGGCGCGCGCTCTATCCAGGTGAGCTACGGGGGCATATCTATGAAATTGACCTTAAAGGAATAACCTCTTCTGATTCTTAGGAGGGAGGTGCTCTATCCAGCTGAGCTACTGGTGCATATACTAGTGTATTGTAACGGAAAAGAAATCGGATGTCAACCGAAAGAAAATTTCTGCTGACAGTAATTTCCTTACAAAATGCAGCAGCATTTGTGGCGGTGAGCGCATATACTGTGTTCTTGCGTGGAAAGGAGGAGCGCGTATGAAAGCGAGTAAGGTCGCACATTTGGACCTAGATGATTTAATTTTCGACGATGAGGACGGCGGTCCGAGCGAAAGATAATGCTAACCAGGCAGTAATGCCTGGTTTTTTGCGTTTTTTACTTTACACAAGGCAAGATTTGGGATATAATAAAATAGTATTTCGCATATGAAAATGTGGGCCTTGCGCCCAAGAGAGAAATCGTATGGGGGACTAGTATGAATATTTTTCAGCCAGCAAATATTTTACTTCCGAATGTTGCATCTATGGAGCGTTGGGCGGTAATCGCTTGCGACCAATTTACATCTCAGCCGGAATATTGGGCGCGTGTGCGTGATACTGCGAACGGCGTCCCGTCTGCGATTAACCTGATTTTGCCGGAATCCGATTTGGGAAGTCCGTCTGTGGAAAACCAAATTAAGACCATTAACAAGACAATGCGGTCATATTTGGAAGAGAATATATTTGCGCAGTATACCGATGCGCTGATTTATGTTGAGCGCACCTTAAAGGATAACAGTATCCGTAAGGGCTTGGTGGGCAAGGTAGACTTGGAGGCATACGATTACCATGCAGGTTCTGTTTCTCCCATTCGTGCTACCGAGAAGACTGTTGAGGAACGAATTCCTCCCAGAATGCAAGTCCGTCGCGATGCGTCTATTGAATTGCCGCATATTTTGGTACTTTGCGATGATGATAAAAAGTGCTTAATCGAGCCGATTACCGAGAAAAAGGCGTCTTTCAAAAAGGTATATGATTTTGACTTGATGGAAGGCGGCGGGCATATTTGCGGTTGGCTGGTCAGTGAAGATGAAACGCGCGCTTTTGCAGATAGATTGCAGAAATATCAAGCGACTGTGGACGAAAAATACGCAGACATTGATGGCGCGCCGGTGGTCTTTGCTGTGGGTGATGGCAACCATTCTCTTGCGACAGCCAAAGCCTGTTACGAGGAGTTGAAACAGAAAAATCCCAATGCGGATTTTTCTGCGCATCCTGCCAGATATGCCTTGGTGGAATTAGAAAACATTCACGATGACGCGCAGTCCTTTGAGCCGATTCACCGCATCATCACAGATACAGAGCCCGAAAAGCTATTACAGGCCTTGACGGACACGGCAGGTGCGGAAAACGGCTGTCCAATTACTTGGTTTGCAGGAAACAAACAGGGAACGATTACCTTAAATGTCGATAAGGGGCAGTTGCCGATTGGTGTATTGCAGAATTTCTTGGATATCTATTTGGCTACGCACGCAGGTGAGATTGATTATATCCATGGTGACGATACCGTTAAGACACTGTCTGCGCAAGCAGGCGCAGTCGGCTTTTTGCTGCCTGCTATGGAGAAAGGTCAGCTCTTCCGTGGTGTCATTTCCGATGGCGTGCTACCCAGAAAAACATTCTCCATGGGCCATGCAGAGGAGAAGCGTTACTACCTGGAGGCAAGAAAGATTCAAGAAAAGTGAATCTGCGACAATTCCCAATTAGACCGAAAATCGCACATTTCTCTTTACAGAACGCGCGATTTGGGATATAATAACCCGAGAATTTGTAAATTAATGGAAATGAGGGCACAGAACCCATGAACATTGAGTTCGATAGCTATAAACAAAAATTGAATGAAATTCAGCCTGCATTGGCAGGTCTGGCAGAATCGTTGAATATTGCGGGTCTGCGTAGTGAGTTGGAGCGCCTGCACGCTATGCAGGAAGCGCCCGGCTTTTGGGACAATCCGGAGAAAAGTCAACAGATTGTGATGAAAACCAAAAGCTGTGAAAACAAGCTGGAGAAGTACAAGCAGATGACCGCTTCTTGGGACGATTTGATGACCATTTGCGAAATGGCGGCTGAAGAGGACGACGATTCGATGCTTCCGGAGCTGAAAGAGGGCTTTGCAAAGCTTGCCGAGGATATGGAAACCTGCCGTCTGCAGACCTTGCTCACAGGGAATTACGATAGGAATAATGCGCTTGTCAGCTTCCAAGCCGGCGCCGGTGGCACAGAGGCGCAGGATTGGTGCCAAATGCTTTACCGTATGTATACCCGTTGGGCAGAACGCCATGGCTTTACCTATAAGATTATGGACTATCAAGAGGGTGAAGAGGCAGGATTAAAATCTGCGGATATTCTCATTGAGGGCGAAAATGCCTATGGCTTCTTAAAAGGGGAAAACGGTGTGCATCGGCTGGTGCGTGTGTCCCCGTTCGATGCCAATGCCCGTCGGCAGACATCCTTCTCTGCGATTGAAGTTATTCCTGAAATTGCAGACGATAGTGAGGATTTTGAAATTAAGGCTGAAGACTATGAAATGCAGGTGTTCCGTTCCTCCGGCGCCGGCGGTCAGCACATCAATAAGACTTCTTCGGCTGTCCGTTTGATTCACAAGTCCGGCATTGTCGTATCCTGCCAGACCGAGCGTAGCCAATTCCAAAATAAGGAAACCTGTCTGCGTATGCTTCGCAGTAAGCTGGTGGAGATTCGCGAACGGGAGCATTTGGAAAAAATTTCCGATATTAAGGGCGTACAAAAGAAAATTGAGTGGGGCAGTCAGATTCGAAATTATGTCTTTATGCCCTATACCTTGGTAAAAGACACCCGTACCGGTTGTGAAACTTCCAATGTCAATGGTGTTATGGACGGTGCATTAGACCCCTTTATTAACGCGTATTTGAACTGTTTGGCAACAGGAAATTGGGTAACAAAGTAAAAAATCCGTAAAAACCCTTGCATTTCTGATTTTCTTGTGTTATACTTGCTAGGATTGATATACACTCGGAATTGCCGAGCTACACATATAACCCGCGACCCAATAGCGGTAGGCGGAGGGAGGTTACAAAGATGGATGTTGTAAAGATTGTTTTGACGGTTTTGGAAGTGATTGCCAGCGTATCCCTGATTTTGGTGGTTTTGTTCCAATCCGGCAAGGAGTCTGGTCTGTCCGGTGCTATTTCCGGTAACAGCGATTCCTATATGAATAAGAGCAATATGGGAGGCTTGGATAAGAAGCTCGCTTCCGCCACAAAGTGGATTGCTTTGGTGTGGGTACTGCTCACATTGGCTTTGTGCCTAATTTAATAATGAGAAAACGGAGATGCACCTGCATCTCCGTTTTTTTGTTGATAGCTGTCTGTAATGGCAGCTTTATTCTTTTTTGCCCAGCTTTCGCTTTGTGCCGTCGGGGCTGACAATATAAGTGTTTTCCAATTGACCGGTCAGACTTGCTTTGACCGAATCAATATAAATTCTGCGGAGCTGATCCCGTTCGGCAAGTTCTTCTTGCGTTAGACCCTCTGCTTTTGCCTTGGCGGCAAGCTCGTTAATGCGCTTGATAACTGCGTTCATATCCATAATGAATACCTCATTTGTTGTGTTCTTATGGTATTATAACACAGAGTTTTGCGAATGCAAGAAAGTTTTCCTTGTTTATCGGGAGATTTTTTACTATAATAGGGGAGAAAGCAGGTGAAAGATATGGTAGTTGGCATTATAGGCGCCGGTGCGTCCGGTATGGCGGCGGCGTTGGCGGCGGCTGAAAATCCGAAGGTAAGCGTTGTTTTAATGGAACGCCAAAGCCGTGTCGGCAGAAAATTGCAAGCCACCGGCAATGGCAGATGCAACCTCTCAAATATAAATGCAATCGCTGGCGGCTACCATGGGGAGCAGCCGGAATTTGTGTTGCCTGCGTTGCAACGCTTCAGTCCGACTGAAACATTACAGTGGTTTCATATCTTGGGTCTTTACACAGTTACGGAACCGACAGGCAAGGTCTATCCCTATTCCGACCAAGCCAATTCTGTTGTAGATATCCTGCGATTACACTTAAATCAACCGAATATCACCTTAAAGCTTGGCTTTGAGGTTGAGAAAATTCAAAAAATCGAGAATGGATTTTCCGTTACTTGCAATGAAGAAACGGTTTTTTGTGATAAATTGATAGTTGCCTGCGGTGGCTTAGCAGGTAGTAAATTAGGCGGTAGTATGTCCGGCTATAAGCTGCTTGGGAAGTTGGGTCATAAATCTACCCGTTTGCGTCCTGCATTGGTGCAATTAAAGACCGCGTGGGGTAACATTTCTGCGCTAAAGGGTGTGCGTGCAAATTGCCATGTGCGTATTTTGAGGGACGGAAACCTCTTTCGCGAGAGCACAGGCGAATTACAGCTGACGGAACAGGGGGTTTCCGGCCCTGTGGTGTATGAAATTTCTCGCGATGTGTGCTATGGCGGTGGAGAATGGACAGCAAGGCTGGACTTCCTGCCCGACATTTCGGAAGAACAGTTATACAAGGCACTTCAGCAGCGCAGGAAGTCTAATCTGCCGATGGAAGAATTGCTCACGGGCATTCTGCATAACCGCTTGGGTCGCGTGCTGACCAAGACAGCCGGTGTGAAAGGAAAAATGCTTGCACGCGAATTAAGCGATTCGGAAGCAGAGGCTGTCTGCAAAGCGGTGAAAGCCTTGGAGATTGCGCTGACCGAACCTTTGGGAATGGACAGCGCACAGGTAACGGCAGGCGGTGTTATGACCGACCAATTTAACGAGAAGACAATGGAAAGCAAATTGATTCCCGGACTATATGCCTGTGGCGAGGTGCTCGATGTTGATGGCGACTGCGGTGGCTATAACTTACAATGGGCTTGGAGCTCCGGGCGGTGTGCCGGTCTTCATGCAGGAAAGGACAGTCAATGATTCGTATTCGTGAAATATCTCTCCCACCGGAGCACAATGTCGCACAGCTGTCTTTTGAAGCGGCACAGGCGTTGCGTATTTCCACATCTAAAATCCGCAGGCTCACCATTGTACGGCGTTCTGTGGACGCACGCAAAAAGCCGGATGTGCGGATTGTATATACCGTAGATGTTGCGGTGGACGGTAATGAGAATAAAATTCTCAAGCAGTCCGGCTGTAAACGGGCAAGCCTGTCTGCAGATAAGTATTATAAAGTGTCCAAATGCACAAAGACACCCAAGCATCGTCCTGTGGTAGTGGGGTTTGGACCTGCCGGTATGTTTGCGGCACTCGTTTTGTCCATAGCCGGATTGGAGCCCCTTGTGTTGGAACGCGGTGCGGACGCGGTTTCACGGCATGAAAGTGTCCAAACATTTTGGAAAACAGGGAAATTTGACCCGCAAAACAATGTGCAGTTCGGTGAGG
>JAZNGK010000092.1:0-2158 GCA_045576395.1 Faecousia sp.
ATTGAAACCTGCTATCTGACAGAGGAAGAAAAAAAGCGCGCATGTGCGCTTGCAGTACAAGCGGGCGCGGCGTTCGTAAAAACCTCCACAGGCTTTGGAGGCGGCGGCGCAACCGCAAAAGATGTCGCTTTGATGAAATCATGCGTAAGCGGTAAAGCACTGGTCAAAGCCTCGGGCGGCATCCGCACAAACGCAGATGCACATAAAATGCTTACAGCCGGCGCAGACCGTATAGGCGCAAGCGCAGGCATTGCAATCGTATCGGAGGAGGACTACATATGAAAACCAGAGTTTATGTTGTGCGCCACGGCGAAAGCCTGGGCAATGTAGAAGATAAATTTAATGGCCACATCAATTTTGATTTAACCGAGCGCGGACACGCGCAGGCGGAATGTACTGCAAAATTTTTAGATGATTATCCGATTGATGTGATTTACGCAAGTGATTTAAACCGTGCTTTCGATACCGCCATGCATACGGCAAAACGAAAAGGCCTTGAAGTCATACCGAGCGAGGGACTGCGTGAAATCAACGGCGGCGCATACGAGGGCATGCTCTATAAAAGCATCATCGACCACTATCCGAAAGAGTTTTATACATGGCTCCACGACATCGGCAACAGCCATTGCCCCGACGGCGAAAGCATTGCTCAACTTGCCGAGCGTATCACAACCGAAGTTAAGCGCATCGTTGCCGAAAATCGCGGCAAAAACATCTTAATTGCCACCCATGCTACACCGGTACGCGTGCTGACCTGCAACTGGTTGGGCATCCCAATTACCGAAATGAGCAAAACGGACTGGGTAAATAATGCTTCCGTCTGCATCGTCGATTATGATGAAAATGGCCACGCAGAAATTATCGCCTACAATCTGCACGAACACATTGGCGAGTTGAATACATTTTTACCAAAAGATATTTAAAAGGGAGCGAGGAATACATTATTCCTCGCTCTCTTTTAAAGTATTATGCAAATCAAGCCGCCTGAGCCTTCGTTTATAATCCTTGACAGGGTTTCTTGCAGTTTAATTTGTGCATCATCCGGCATATGTCCAAGTTTCGTTCGCAGTCCTTCATTCACAAGCTCGTGCAGGGATTTTCCGAAAATATTAGACTCCCATATCTTTTTCGGGTCGGCATCAAATTCGCTGAGCAAATACGATACGAGTTCCTCCGATTGTTTTTCCGAGCCGACAATCGGGCTAACCTCGGTTTCAATGTCTGCACGAATCATATGGATAGATGGTGCACTTGCGCGCAATTTAACGCCGAAACGGTTACCCTGGCGCACAATTTCCGGCTCCTCCAAGGTTAACTCATCAATCGTCGGCGTGACAATCCCATAGCCTTTTTGGCTGACCTCCTGCATTGCGGCTGCAACACGGTCATAATTTTTCTTTGCTTCCGCCAAAGTGCATATCGTGGAAATCAACGCCGCTTCTCCCTCAATTTGCAAACCCGTCAACTGCCCAAGCACATCATAGAGCAAGTTTTCGGGCGTAGTAAGCGAAATCACCGCACTGCCGTCACCTAAATCAATTCTGCTCGCCTCTGCCTCGCTGACAAAGTCATACATCTCCAGTTTTTCCGCTGCTGCGCGGATGTCACCGATAAATCGAATGTCCTGCGTTGCGGCAAGGGCGGCATCATACATCTGCGTTTTGAGAGGATGCTCTGTTTCCAATCCTTCAATCCAACGCGGAACTTTAATTAAAATTTCACTAACCGGAAAACGATAGAGCACTTGCTCTAAAATGCGCGTAATATCTCCCTTCGTCAGCTCGGAGCAGTTTACGGGCAACACCGGCTCGCCGTATTTTTCACTAAGTGATTGTGCAAGCGCAAGCGTGGATGGTGCATCCGGATTTTCGCAATTCAAAAGCACGGCAAAGGGTTTGCCAATATGCTTTAACTCGCCGATTACTCGCTCCTCCGCCTCCACATACGCCTCTCGTTCAAGTTCAGAAAAACTTGCATCCGTCGTTACCACAAGACCGATGGTTGCATGTTCAAATATCACCTTTTGCGTACCGATTTCTGCCGCGCGGTCAAACGGAATTTCATAATCGTACCACGGTGTCTGCACCATGCGCGCCTGCCCGTCCTCCGTATGTCCGACTGCGCCGTCCACCATATAACCGACACAGTCAATTAAACG